>JAFYOD010000050.1 GCA_017556515.1 Lachnospiraceae bacterium | reverse complement strand
GGATTTGTGGGACCGAATGGATGTGGAAAATCCACATTGATGAAGATCATTATGGGACTGGAACAGCCGGATCATGGAGAAGTGATCATTGGTCCAACCGTAAAACTGGGATATTTTTCGCAGGAAAGTGAATATTTGAATCCAAAGCAGAGAGTCATTGATTATATTCGCGACACGGCAGAATATGTACAGACAGAAGATGGAAGTGTCTCTGCATCTATGATGCTGGAACGCTTTCTGTTCAATGCAACCTTGCAGTATTCTCTGATCGAGAAGCTGTCAGGAGGAGAGAAACGAAGACTGTATTTGCTGAAGGTTCTGATGGAGGCTCCCAATATGCTGATTCTTGATGAGCCGACCAACGACCTGGATATTCAGACCCTGGCAATACTGGAGGATTATCTGGAGAAGTTTCCGGGTATCCTGATTACTGTGTCTCATGACCGTTATTTCTTGGATAAGGTAGTAGACCGTATTTTTGGATTTGAAGGGAATGGTGTTCTCCGGCAATATGAAGGCGGTTATTCAGACTATCTGGAAGTGAAGCAAAGGGAAGGTCAGACGGAGACGGTTATGGAAAAGACAGCCAGAGCAGCTTCGGAAAAGACCGAGAAAGTAAAAACAACGAAACTCAAATTCACCTGGCAGGAGCAGAAGGATTATGAAACAATCGAAGATGTGATTGCAGGAATCGAGGATAAGATTGCAGAAATTGAGAAGCAGATCGAGCGTTCTGTTACGGATTTTGTGAAACTGAATCAACTGACAAAAGAAAAAGAGGAGCAGGAGGCGCTTCTGGAAGAGAAGATGGAACGTTATCTGTATCTGAGTGATCTGGCAGACCGGATTGCGGCGCAGTGATGAGCATAAGAGAGGGACTTCCCATGACAGGAGGTCCCTCTGGTATTAATGGAATAAATTTTCAATGACTTCATGAACGGTTGTGATACGGTCCAGATATTGTGCATTATCTCCGCAGAAAACAAGGCCATTCGTGGTATCTCCCTGAACAGAACGGATCAATGCCTGTGTGATACAATATGGTGCTTCTTTTGGATTGCAATGATCCAGACAACGGAAGCAGCGGGTAATCTGTTCTTTTTCTGCTTTGACTTTTTCCAGGAATGGATTGTGAATTGCACGTGCCGGCATACCGACCGGGCTGACTACAATCTCGATGTCCTCAGCTTTTGCATTGATATATGCCTGTTTGAATTCCGGTGCGGCATCACATTCTTCTGTGGTGACAAATGGAGTGGACACCTGAATACCGTCTGCTCCCAGTTCAAAGACATGAGCAGCCTGCTCTGCGTTCATAATACCGCCTGCTACGATGACTGGAATATGGGTCTCGTATTTGTCAGCAAATTCTTTGACGCAGGCGATGATCTTTTTGATCTCTTCATCGTACTCGGCATCGTATCCTTCCTCGTACATACGATCCAGCTCATCTTTTTTAAATCCGAGGTGACCGCCGGCATGAGCGCCTTCGATGACCACAAGGTCAGCTGTCCGGTTGTATCGTTTATCCCATCTTTTCAGGATGATGCGGGCAGCTTTCTCTGAGGAGACAATCGGTGCGATCTTTGTGTTGGTTCCTGCTACATATTCCGGCATGCTGACTGGAAGACCGGCTCCTGAGATGATGATATCTGCGCCGTATTCAGCTGCAGCACGCACATAATCGCCATATTCACGGGCAGCTGTCATGATATTGAATCCAAGAATACCGTCACAGGTGCCGTCTTCTTTTTTCGCAAGTTCTCTGGCTTTTTCCAGTTCCGATTTCATGGCACGAAGATTTGCCTCTTTTGTATTTGTATAGAAATCCGGTTCTTTGTATCCAATCTGTGCGTTGGAGATGATGCCGACGCCGCCTTCTCTGGCAACTGCACCAGCCAGTCCGGAGAGACTGATGCCAACACCCATACCGCCCAGGAGCAGTGGTAATTTTGCTGTTAAATCTCCAATCTGTAATGGCTGTATCTTCATAAAATCCCTTTCCGGGTATGTAAAAACCCTATAATTATTTTGATATTCAAAAAAATTATAGGGTATCTGTACTAAAATGTCAAGAAAAGCAGTATTGAAAACTACATAAATAGATTCTGGATATTTTTTTCATGGATGGGTCGGAAGATCTGTACAATGGGTCCGACCAGAAAGGCCGCAACGATCGTTCCTATCCCTACAGTTCCGCCCAATAAAAAACCGGCAGTGATAAAAAACAGATCACAGCAAATACGTACTGTGCGGAATTGAAATTTTTTCAGTTTATCTGTCAATATGACGGCGACCAGATCATTAGGTCCCGTACCGGCATCAGAGGCAATCACCAGAGCCATACCGATAGAAAGAATTACACAGCCCAGTGTCATGGTGACAAAACGTATCGGCATGGGTGAAGCAGAAGAAACAAATCGTCCGAGCAGCCAATTGAAAATATCAATGATCGGTCCGCCTAAAATACAGCATATAAAGGAGCCGGTTTTTATATAGCCTTTTGTGAACAGAATCATTAAAATAATCAAGATGCATTGAATTCCACTGTGGCATAGTCCAACAGAAATTCCGGCTGTATGAGAAATACCGGATGCAAATACCGTAAAAGTATCGGTTCCCAGATCACTGATCAGAAAAAGTGTAACACCAAGATGTGCAATGATCAGACCCAGAGTCAGAAAGCAGAGACGGATCAACCATTCTCTGCGAGTGCTTATTGCAGACATATGTAAGCCTCCCTTAAAGTGATATGTTCAGTATAAGGGAAGGACAGGCATTTGGCAATGTAAAAGAGCGCAGGATGATTATAAAACCATCCTGCATACAAATATTTTATTCGGCAGCTTTTTTAGCAAAATCCGTATTTACAAGGTCTTCATAAGGTGTCCATGCAGGAAGTTCTCCTGCTTCCTGCAAAATATTCTGCAGAAGATCGAAGCTTTCTTTTTCAAAGATCAGATTGTCTTTCCATGTGTCCTGCTCGTGGTAGCGGGTAACAATCGTGGTGATGGTCTCAAGATCTGTCTCTTCAAACTGTGGCTGAATCACTTTGGCGATCTCTTCCGGTGTGTGGGTCTGAACATATTCCATACCTTTCTGGAGTGCATTGGTAAATGCCTGCAGAATCTCCGGATGTTCTGTAAGATAGCTCTGTTTGACGCTGTATGCGGTGTAGGGCACATAACCGGATGCTTCACCAAGGGATGCCACTACATATCCGGCGCCCTCAGATTCAAGTGCAGTGGCAGATGGTTCGAACTCGACCGTGAAATCTGCATCATTACTGGTAAATGCG
>JAFYOD010000351.1 GCA_017556515.1 Lachnospiraceae bacterium | reverse complement strand
CAGCGAGGAGTTTGCAAAAGCAGGAGCTCATGTGTGTGTGATCGATCTGAAGGAAAATGGTTATTTTCAGGGGGATCTGGCTGACAAGATAACATTGGAGAAGTTTGCAGAGAAAGTGATCGCAGAGTTCGGACATGTGGACGTGCTGGTAAACAATGCAGCGCCTTTGAGCAGCGGTATTGCAGAAGCAAGCTATGAGGATTTCGAGTATGCGCTGAAGGTTGGTGTGACAGCACCGTTCTATCTGGCCAAGCTGTTCAGTCCGTACTTTGCAGAGGGTGCAAGCATTGTAAATATTTCTTCATCTCGCGACCGTATGAGCCAGCCGCAGACGGAAAGCTATACAGCTGCAAAGGGCGGAATTGCAGCGTTGACTCACGGGCTTGCCATGAGTCTTGCAGGAAAAGTGCGTGTGAACTCTATTTCTCCTGGTTGGATTGATACGGATTATACTGTATACACAGGTCCTGATGCCGTGCAGCAGCCGGTTGGCCGTGTGGGAAATCCAAAGGATATCGCCAACATGGTCCTGTTCCTTGCATCCGAGAAAGCAGGATTCATTACAGGTGAAAATATTTGCATCGATGGTGGAATGACGAAGCAGATGATCTACCATGCGGATTTTGGATGGAGTCTGGAAGGATAAGAAACAAAGAGAAGGGTATAGAACCTGATATTCATGGTTCTATACCCTTTGTTAATTTAGACAATCTGATCTCCACACAGCTTACGATAGCTGTTAATGACATCTTCCGTTGTTTTTCCGAGGATGAAATAGTAGTCGAGAACTTCGGTGCCATCCACACAAAGATGAGTACCATATGTCGGAAGTGTGCAGCTCAGTGTCGGAGCCGTGGAGGCGATCATGAGACCGTACCCCTTATCCGATACGACCATAGGCAGGCGGTCTGTGCGTCCGACATGCGAAATGTATCGGGCTGTTCCTTTTAATGAAAGGGTTGCTCGGATCCCGCTTCCCATGGCAGTGAGTGTCTCGTTTTTCACCCAATCCAAATACAGTCTGGCGCGTGCATTTCCGTAGGTTGGTTTTTCCAGGATACGGCTTTCACGGCTTCGTTCCGCCAGCAGCGGACGTTTGTCACCAGCCATATATACAATCGATCCGGTTGCTTTGTCCACCTGCAGGTAGATTTCTCTGGTTTTCATTTCCAGGAGTTTTGGAGCATCGCGGTATTTCCATTCGCGGAAATTTCCCAAATCCGTGATCGATGGATGAAGTTCAGGAAGCAGTTCCTGTTCTTTTGCAAAAGAAACTCGGAGGATGTTTGTTGCGATCGGGCTGATCCTCAGCACACCATAGGTGCTTTGCATATAGATGCCATCGTCTTGTTTATTTACCCACCGGATGGTTCGGTCTGCTTTGACATAGCCCATTGGGCGCAGCATATCATTGGACGGGAGCGTGCCAAAGCCAAAATCCGGAGGCGCAGTCGGTTTCTTTTCTGCCACGCCAAAACTGCGGGTTGGAGTTGTTTTGGCAGTTCCGACAGGGGTAAACTTCTTTGAAGAGAGAAGTTTTAATGTGTCTGTTCCTGCATTCTGATCCGGACGCTTTATTCTGGAAACAACAACAGCCGGTTTTTTCGAAGCAGAATCATCGAAAACTTGAACGGTTTCTTTTGGTGCAGGATCTGCCAACAGGCCGGTCAGTTCTTTTGTATGCAATACACAAAGCTCATGGAGCGCTCGAGTGGCAGCCACATACAGAAGTTTTGCATGGCCGTCGTCGGTCGGATAGTCTTCGCGAGACGGATCCAAGATCAGCACTGCGTCAAATTCCAGGCCTTTGGTATATTCGACCGGAAGGACCATAACACCGTGACCGAACTCAGCAGTTTCCAACGGATTGTTTGTCAGTTGGATTCGTTTTCCAAGTTCTGTCGATACCATCTGAGCATCCGATTCATTTCTGCAGATGATCGCGATGGTATTCAGATCTTTCATCTGCCATTCGTTGCAGATTTCCACGGCTTTTTCCCAAAGCACATCGGAAGCATGTGTATAACCTTTTTCGTCGGCAGCCACCTTGTGGATAAGCGGTTCATCGCCATGACGGATGATGGGTTCTACCGGATACATGGAGAAACTTCCGTGCTGCAAGATCTTGGTAGCAAAATTGGAAATCTCCACTGTGTTACGATAACTTTTCTTTAAAATGCAAAAGCTGGCAAGATCGTCGTTTTTGACGTACAGTTCCTTCAGATCTTCCCAGTCATTGAGGCCATAGTCGAAGTGAATGTTCTGGGAAACGTCGCCCATGATCGTATAGGTGCAATCTTTCATACAGAATTTCAGCACACTGTATACCATCATGCCAAAGTCCTGAGCCTCATCGATCACCACATGGTGTGCTTCACGAATGACTTCCGTTTCTTTCACGCGTTTATAGAGGTAAGCGAGCGCTGCCAGATCATAAACATCGAATTCGTTGGTCGGAATATCCGGTTCCAAGCCTTTTGTAATCTGTTCCTGCAGGAAATCCTGATACAAATCGAAGATGGATCCTTTCCAGGAACGGCCGCCGTACCAGCCATGGTATGATTTCAAGATGGCTTTCATTTCTGCTTCAGTATAGGATACTTCTTTTCCAAGAAATTCATCTTTGATCTTGGTTCTCAGACGGTCATTGAGCATATTAATTTTGCTCTGGATGGAAATAGTCGGATTTTCGAGAATGTATTGTTCGATGGCTTTGTTGGACATCAAGAGAACACGGGGCTCTGCACTGGTCTTTTCTTCATCGGATTCGTAAATGGTCACGTTGCCCTCGCGCAGATCATGAACGCCGGCTTTTCCACCAACGATTCCTTCCACGAACTGGTGTCGATTCAGGTAGATCGGTTCGTGAGAAATAGAAGATACTTCCAGTTTTCGGCAGAATTGCTCCAGATCGCGGAACCAGGTCAGTGTGCCTTTGCACGCATTTCGTTTGGCAGCTGACCCGGTTGCGTGTCCTTTGATAGAATACTGTTTTGGATCCCAGTCTTCGTACAACAGGCGCACAAACAATTGCTCCATGGTCATCTGCTTGATTCCGAAAACATCCAGGTCCGGAAGGACACTGGTAATATAATTCAGCAAGATCCGGTTGCTGCCTACAATATAAAAATCTTCCGGTTTAAACCGGTCGGCATAGTTGTATAAAATATAAGAAATTCGATGCATGGCAACAGTCGTTTTACCGGAGCCTGCAACGCCCTGAACCAGACAGTTATGATATGGACTCTTTCGAATAATATCGTTCTGTTCCTTTTGGATCGTGGCAACGATCTCACCCAGTACCGCCTGCTTATTTTTCGATAAATAGCTGGTCAGAAGATCATCATTGGCAATGACTTCCGAATCAAACATATTCAGAAGCTTTCCGTCAGCAATCTCATAGGTTCGTTTCAACTTCAAGTCGATCGGAAGTTCATGTCCTTCCGGCGCAAGATAGCTGCATTCTCCCAGACCATTTTCATAATAAACATTTGCGACCGGTGCACGCCAGTCAACGACGAGAGGGTGCGTCGCATCCTTGGAAATTCCACATTTTCCAATGTAAAATGCCTCGTCGCAGTCCAGTGTTTCGTCGTGAAAATCGATACGTCCGAAGTACGGTTTTTTCAATGCACGGCGGTTGCGCTCCAGAGTCCGATGCTGGAAATCATACATAGTGTATGTATTTTCAAGAGTGTTGATCAATTCTGGGTTATCATCATGAAAATGTGCCTGCATGTCATCGATGTCGGTTCGCAGTGCAGCCACTTCTTCTGTATAATGTTCTACATTTTTGCGGATGATCTCCAGCGTCTCTTTCAGATGCTGCTCCTCCGCACGCCTCGTTTTACTGGGCAGTTTCTTTTTGGTTAATTCACTACTCATAAGTACTCCTTTGATTGTAGTAAGATTATTGTACTATAAATATGGGAAATTACTATACTTTTATTTTGTGATGTAGTAAACTACAAGGTGAAGTGTGGGTAAATTTAGCTGATGTCAGAAGGGAATTTTAGACATTGGTTTTTATAAAGCAGGAGGGGCTTATGTATTTAGCAAACATGAATTATTTAGAGGTACAGGAGTACCTGAAAAAGAGTGACACCATCGTGATCCCGGTGGGAAGTTTGGAAAACCACGGAAAACACATGCCGTTGGGCACAGACACCATGATCCCGGACAAGATTGCAGAACTTTTAAATGAGAAATCCGATCTTCTGATCGCACCGACTATCAACTATGGTGCAACAGATGACCTGGTTGGTTTCCCGGGAACCATCTCCCTTGGAACTGAGGGTCTGATCGCACTTCTTCGCACAATCTGCGACCAGTTCTATCGTTATGGCTTCCGTCACTTTATGATCCTCAACGGACATGGCGGAAACAGCGCAGCAATCCAGGCAGTTGCAATGCACATGTACCGCAAGGGCGCTTACATGGCAAATCTGAACTGGTGGCTGATGGCTGGCCAGATTAACCCGGAATGGGCAGGCGGCCACGGTGGCGCAGAGGAAACTGCAGGTGTAATGGCAGTGGATCCGAGCCTTATTAAATATGAGTACATCGACCTTCCGGAAGCAATCCGCAATGATATTTCCGACGAGATCCCGTCCGGCGCATGGACAAGTGTGATCTTCAAAGGCGTATCCATCCAGATCCCGCGTGAGATCAAAGACATCACGGACAACGGCTGGCTGGCACACGGCTTCAAGAACGATGCTCCGCCGAAGGCAAAACCGGAGTGGGGCAGAGAGATGTTAAACAGTGTAGCTGATCTGATCGTGGAGTTTGGCGAAGCGTTCGGAAGAGCAGAACTGCCGGAGAGAGTAGAATAATTGATAATGTATAAGTCCCAGGTTAGTGGGAATTCCATAGTTTCTTTGGAATCTCTTGTTGACCTGGGACTTTTATTGTTGATCGTTGTGTTGAAATTGGATTATTTATGTGATGTTTGTTCAGAAATCCCATTTCCTCAGAGCGGAAAAATTGGTTTTGGGACACTTTATATTTCATTGGAGCTGCAAATCCAATTGTTACCAGTTGAATTTGCATGGTACTTGACCACATTAAAAAGAAATATGGTAGAAATCCAAATTATTTAGGCATGCTTGTACCCATAAATGGGACATAGTGCAAAGCCAAATAATCCAGAATCCAATAATTGCAGAATCTGTATGCTGGACATTTGGATAGCAATAGATGTAGCTTGATAAGGAATCCAAATACCACTTCAAAAAGCAGTTAAAGAATTGAATGATCAATATAAAAATTGTGGCAAAAATCCAACTTCACCAGATTATACCTAGTAGGAGACATCATTTAATCCGTCGTTCTCTGATACTCCAATACATACCCATTCGGATCTGAGAAAAAGAATGAATATACCGGAAACTTCGGATGGTGCGCAGGTGCACCTTTCAGCCCGATGACCGGACGCTTCTGTAATGTTTCATACATAGCATCCACATTTGCAATGGTCGGAAGATTAAAGGAGATACATTGTCCGGTTGCCATGGCGCGCTCCGGACCGTACTGTACAAATGCCAAATATCCGTATCCGCAGTCAAACCAGACTGTGTTGCCAAGGTCTTTGTAAATTGGAAGTTCCAGGACAGTGGAGTAGTATTCTTTTGTTTCGTTTATATCTTTACATGGGAAGAAAATAACGCTGGATTCTGGTTTCATGGTAGAGCTCCTTTCGGGAATTATGTCTTAATTGTATTGGAAAATGACAGATAAGACAAGAGTTTACAGTTTTTATCTTTGTCAAAAATATAACTTTAGGAAACATTATCAGTATTGCTTGTATCTGTCATGCACCCATGGTAGAATACTACTAGCATAAAGTGCGTGAGGAAATTGGTATGAATAAAATCAACAGTTCAAATAAATATCTTTTTGAAGAGCTTGTAAAGCAGATCCGCCGTCAGTACAACGCAGCCGGAATCGCGGTTGCAGTGATCGATGACGAGGGCAATACTGCATACGAGAATTATTTCGGATATCGTGATGTGGAGCAGAAGCTTGCGATCGATGAGAATACGATTTTTGGTATGGCATCTGTGACAAAATCCTTTGTGGCACTGTCTGTGATGCAGCTTTGTGAGAAAGGTCTGATGGATTTGGATGATCCGGTCAGCAAGTATATTCCGGAGTTTACTAATAAAAATCAGAAGACCGTGCGTGTGCGTCATTTCTTAAATCACAGTGCAGGTTTTTACCCGACAGGTCGTATCCAGATCAAGGAAACTGCAGCGGAGTACGGCTTTAAAGAAGAGGAGCTTGGCGATCTGGCATTTGTGACAGAACTGGCTGACATTGGCGTGAAGTTGGTGGCAGAGCAGCTGGATGAGCAGGTGCTTGGCATTGGACTCAGCGGTGCGCCGGGCGACTATATGAGCTATTGTAACGATGGCTTTGGCCTTCTTGGCGAGATGGTTCGCAGAGTCAGTGGAGAAAAGAGTTTCTCTGATTATGTAAGAAAGAATATTTTAGATCCGCTTGGTATGGACCGAAGTGGATGTGAATATCTGAGACCGCGTCTGGAGGAGAATTCTTCTATATTATATGCGGTGAAAAATGGTGAGCTTGTGGGCTGCAGAGATTTCTACAACTCCGGCTTTGTTCTCAGTGGTGCAGGAGCGAT
>JAFYOD010000350.1 GCA_017556515.1 Lachnospiraceae bacterium | reverse complement strand
TTCCTGCTGCAAAAATGATCAAAGTCGACACACACAACAAGCCACTCATCAGCAGCTGACGGATCCGTTCTTGTTTTTTTCGTTCGATTCGGCGCAGTTCACGACGCAGCTGCCTCTCTTTTTCTCCGTTGGACATCTCGGCTTCTCCTCTCTTGCTCGTTCTTTTTATTTTTATGTTGCAATTACAACATACAGACTTGTTTCATTGTAGTATAATGACCATGCAAAGTCAAGAATTGACAAATCTTGCGGAGGTATTTGAATGATTAGAAAAATTGTAAATATTGATTCTGAAAAATGTAATGGCTGTGGTGCTTGTGCTTCTGCCTGCCACGAAGGTGCGATCGTAATGATCGATGGAAAAGCCCGACTGATCAAGGAAGATTACTGTGACGGTCTTGGCGACTGTCTCCCGGCCTGCCCGGCAGATGCGATCAAGATCATCGAACGCGAAGCAGCTGCCTATGATCATGATGCGGTTATGAACCGACTGGAAGCCATGAAAGATCCGGCTCTCCGCGCAGCCATTGAGAAAGCAGAACTGCTTGAATTAACAAAAACTGAACCGATACCGTCCCTGCTGAAGAGCTTTCCGATCCAGATCAAACTGGTTCCGATCCGTGCAGCATTCTTCAATGGATGTAAGCTCTTGATCGCTGCTGATTGTACGGCATACGCTTATGGCAACTTCCATCAGGACTTCATCAAAGATCATGTGACTCTGATCGGCTGTACAAAACTGGATGCTGCAAATTACGCAGAGAAACTGGCTGAGATCTTCCGCCAGAATGATATCCGTGAGATCACGGTTGCACGTATGACTGTTCCGTGCTGCGGTGGAATGGAAATGGCCGTTCACCAGGCGATTGCTGCCAGCGGAAAAGAAATCCCGGTACAGACAGTTACCATTGACACCGATGGTACCATCGTTTCAAGAGCGTAAGGAGGCATTTCATGCACGAACTCAGACAACAGTTATTTGGAGCTCTGATCGGTCTTTCCAGAGCCTCTGAAAGTAAAGAAATTTTGGAAAGTTCCGGATGTGCGCTAATCCATGGTCTAATACTGGCATATGATCCTGCATGGGCGGATGCAGATATGGAAGTCTCTGCCGAGTTTCGGATTTGTGTAGAGCACGCGATCGAATCTCTCCACAGGGAGAAAGCCCTGATGGCTCCGGATTGTGCCGCATGTCAGTATCCATGTGGCAGAACAGCGGATTATGATATGGCGGAGACATTGGAATCATCGGAACTGTTACGCACTGCAAAGTTACATCTACTGTCCTTGCTTGGCCAGATCGCCATTCACGCCAAGACACAAGACGCTAAGACAATCGGCCAGTTTCTTTCGGATGCACTTTTCCAGATCAGCTGCACTTATGAAGCCGGACAATTGAAGGATCTGATCTTACAGGCAGAAACAAATGGCATTTTTTAGAATCCCATGATATACTTATAGGAAGATTTTTTGAATCGTGACAACAAATTTGGAGGGGTTTATCATGGATGTAAAGACATTAAAAGAGCGCGTGTGTCAGGCAGTTGAAGCGCACAAAGAAGAGATCATGGCTCTCGGCGACAGCATTTTCCAGGAGCCGGAGCTGGGTTATAAAGAATACAAAACAGCGGAAAAAGTAAAGAAATTTATTGACGAAAAGATCGGAATGCCATATGAGGATGGCATTGCATTGACAGGTATCATCGGAAAGATGGCCGGCCGTGACCATAAAGTAAATCTAGCTCTGATGGGCGAGCTGGACGCTGTGGTATGTCCGGATCATCCGTATGCAGATCCGGAGACAGGTGCTGCCCATTCCTGCGGTCACTTTGCTCAGATCGCTGCGACATTTGGCGCTGCTCTTGCATTAAAAGCTTCCGGCGTTATGGATGAGCTGGACGGAGACATCGAATTCTGGGCCGTTCCTGCAGAGGAATGTGTTGAGATCGAGTGGAGAAATGAACTGCGTTCCAAGGGCATCATTTCTTTCCTTGGCGGTAAACAGGAAATGATCAAACTGGGCTGTCTGGATAACGTTGACCTTTCTCTCATGATCCACGGTAAGACAGGTCCAGGATGCAAAACTGCAGGAACTTCTGTTGGTTTTGTAAGTAAATTTGTAAAATACACAGGTAAAGAAGCACACGCAGGCGGTGCTCCGGACAAAGGAATCAATGCTCTCAATGCAGCTCAGATCGGCCTTATGGCGATTCATGCAAACCGTGAGACATTCCGCGACGAAGACACCATCCGTGTTCATCCAATCATCACTAAAGGCGGAGATCTTGTAAATATCGTTCCGGCAGACGTTCGTATTGAAGCTTATGTACGCGGCAAAACAATGGCCAGCGTTCTTGATGCTTCTAAGAAAGTAAACCGCTCCTTCGAAGCCGGTGCCATGGCAGTCGGTGCAGAAGTTGAGATCGTAGATATTCCGGGCTACATGCCGAGGATCAACAATGAGCAGATGAATGAACTGTTCGCTGCAAACTGTGCAGAGCTGGTTGGTGCCGAAAACGTTGGTTATTCTGCACATGGCACAGGTTCCTCTGACTATGGCGATATCCAGCACCTGGTTCCGGGTATTCATCCGTACGTTGGCGGTGCCATCGGAACAGAACATGGTTCCGACTATGTGATCCAGGACCGTGAACTGCTCTATCTGGTTGCTGCAAAGGCTATGGCCATGACAGCCATCGACCTGCTTGCCAACGGTGCAGAAAAAGCGCTTGAGATCAAGAAAAACTTCACTCCGGTATATGCAAACAAAGAAGAATATCTTGCTGCATGGGAAGAGTTAATGAAATAAGTTCTTATAACAAAAAAGACTTGCATTTGAGGTGCAAGTCTTTTTTATTTATTTCGCCTTACGCGGGCTGAATTTGTTGTATACGATCGCTAATACGGTTGCCAGTACGAAAGAGATGAAACCAAATGTAAACGGAAGTTTCGGATTCACTGTGTAGAGTAAACCTGCAAACAGAGCACCGATGATTCCACCGAGAGACTTCATCGCATTGTAGAAGCCCATGATCAGGCTGTTCTGGTCCTCACGGCCACCGCTGGCTACCAGATCCTGGAGAAGCGGAAGGCTGATGGAGTTAAATGCAAAGAAGATAACGAATACGATGATGAACGGAACGATCTCCTCGAACCAGATAACACCGAACATCGCTGCAGAACAGATCGCAAGTACGCCGATAACAGATTTGCGGATATCGGTCTTTCTGATCAGCCAGATACAGATCGTTGTATTGGCAACCATTGTGATCACACCCATGATACCCTTCAGCATTCCGTTGTAACCGGAAGAGAAGTTAAACTGATCGCGGATGTAATAGTTGAATGTCTGGTCGAAACAGGTATAACCCAGGTTCTGTAACAGACAGGAAATAAACAATACGGTGAACAATGGTGTCAGGAACGCTTTTGCAAGAACGAAGCTCTTTAACGGGTTGAACTCTGCTATCAGGTTGCTCTTACCCTTCAGTTCACTGATCGGAAGCTTTGCATCGTCTTTACAGCCAAAACGGAAGATAAAAGCCGCTGCAAATAACATGATTACCTGTACGATGATCGCAAGGTGTGTAAATACTTCACCAAGCATACCGCCAAGGAAATAACCGAAGGCACTGCACACCATCTGAATGGTCGCTGTGATCGCAAGCTGCTGACCACGGCTTACTGTATCCGGAGCTGTGTTTACCACGTATGTCATCATACATACGAAACAACCGCCGCATACGATACCTGTCAGAGCACGTGCTACGATAAAGCCCATCTCTGTGGTCGCAAGACCAAAGAGTGTCTGTCCAAGTCCGTAACCGATACATGTGATCAGAAGTACAGTTCTACTGGAAATGTAGGAACTGATCCATCCCCAGAACGGTGAGAATAAAAAGTTTGTTACCAACTGTGATGCCAGCGCAACACCAAACATATAGCTTCCGAGACCAAGGGTCGTGAAGATGGTTGGTGTAACCGGATGGGCAGTATTCGCGGCAACGTTTAATACAATACAGCCAAGATAGAACATCATTAAGTTCATATCCAGGCCCTTTTTTGCTTTTGTGACGGAACTCATACTACTATCCCCTCTTTTTAATATTTTTTCCATCATTCATTGTAGCACAAAAATATACCAATGAACACTTTCGAATCTTCACTTCTGACTTTAGATTCTTAAAAACAAAAAAGCCTGTGAGAGTTATCCTCACAAGCTTTTATCAAGCGGAGACGAAGGGATTCGAACCCCCGTGCCCTTGCGGGCAAACGCATTTCGAGTGCGCCGCGTTATGACCACTTCGCTACGTCTCCGGATCGGGCACCCGAAGTTCGGGCGCCACTCTATATATTATACATATTTTTTCTGTTTTGTGTAGTAGGAAATTCATTTTTTTATCCTTCGCTGCCGACCGCAAAATAACGGTCTACTGCATCAGATATTCCTGCTACGATCTTATCCTGATACTCTTCTGTCTGCAGCCAGCGATCCTCATCCGGGTTGGAGAGGAAGCCCATCTTAATGACAGAAACCGGGATCTCACACCAGTTGATAGCACTGGAATTGTCCACTTTCTGCACACCGCGGTTCTTGGTTCCGGTGTTTGCACAGATGTTGTTGATGATCTGCTTGGACAGTCGATAACTGTCGCTGCTGAGTTCGGAATTATAAGGATTATGTTCTGTCATGCACATGGCCATGGCTCCGTAAATACTGGAGTTCTCCATGGAATTGGCTGACAGACGGATAAAGATTTCCGCACCGCTTTTGTTAGCGATCTTGGAGCGCTCTGCCTGGCTCAGGTTTACGTCATGGCTTTCACGGATCATAACGACTTCATAGCCGCGTTCTCTGAGTTCCTTTTTCAGCTGTTTTGCTACAGTTAATGTCAGTTCGTATTCCTGAACTCCCGTTGCAGTTCCGACAGCACTTGCCGGCATCTTGGCTTTCTTGGTCTGGGATGCCGGACCGATCGGCTCTTTTTCTGCATTAGCTTTTGCCTGGCATCCTGCATCGATCGCCACTACGTGGCCATTGGCCGAAACCACAGCCGGCTCTTCTGTGACCACTCCTGTTTTTGTATATTCCGGTACCGAAGTTTCAGCAACTTTAACCATGTCCGTTGAGACGTATGCGACACCGCCGTCATATTCCACACGGCACCATTGATCATTATATGCCGTACGATGAAGGATCTCTCCCGCCGGAAGCTGAACATAAATGCGGGCTGTCGTATTATCTTCCGATCTGACGTTCAAAAGATCTGCCGTCACGATCACATAATCATCTGTTTCCAAATATTCCGCCTTTACCTCGCCGGATTCGACCGTTGTTTTGGCCAGATCTTCCTGTACGCTCTCCTCATTGGCAACAGCTGCTCCCAGTCTGATCGTTGGTTTCTCCTCTGTCTCAACTATTTCCACTGTTGAATCCGATTCTGCTGTCACAGTCTCTGCCATGCTTCCCGGAATTGTCAAGTCAACAGCCTCATATTTCGATGCACCGCAGCCGCTGAGCAGTAAGATCAGCATACTTGTTAAAACAAGAAGCCGGAGGAGCTTCCTATTCGCCTTGTTTCTTACCTGAAATAAGCTCACAGGATCGTACCCCCTCCGAACACATAATCATTTTCATAAAATACAACCGCCTGACCCGGTGTGATCGCTCTCTGCGGTGTCTCGAATTTACACTCAACTGTACCGTCCGGAAGCTCACGGATCACGCACGGTGCTCCCTTATGGCTGTAACGGATCTTCGCCATCACAGTCTTCTCTTCTCCGTGAAGACCATCCACTGCCATCCAGTTTACATTTCCGCAAACCAGTCTGTCAGAGAACACATCTTCATTGTCTCCGATCACAACTTCTCCTGTCTCCGGTCGAATCTCAGTCACAAACACCGGACGGCCCAGAGCAAGATTCAGACCTTTTCTCTGTCCCACAGTATAATGAGTAATGCCCTTATGACGACCGAGAATGTTTCCATCTTTATCCACAAAATTTCCCGGGCCCGGGACATTGTCCACACTGCGCTCAATGAAGCCTGCATAATCATTATCCGGGATGAAACAGATTTCCATACTGTCTTTTTTGCTTGCAACTTCGAGACCGTGATCTTCCGCGATCTGACGGATCTCGTCTTTTGTGTAAGCGCCGACCGGCATCAGGGTTCTGCTTAACTGTTCCTGAGTCAGATTGTACAATGCATATGTCTGGTCCTTTGCTGCTGTCACAGAGTTCTGGATCGTATATCTTCCATTCGGAAGCTGCATCACACGGGCATAATGACCGGTTGCAATGTAGTCGGCTCCGATTTCCATGCTGCGCGCCAAAAGAGCTTCCCATTTCACATATCGGTTGCATGCGATACATGGGTTCGGTGTATGACCGTGAAGATACTCGTCTACGAAATAGTCCATGACAGACTCTTTAAATTCCTGACGGAAATTCATCACATAGTACGGGATTCCCAGTGACCATGCCACACGTCTCGCATCATCCACCGCGCTCAGTCCACAGCATCCGCCGTTTTCCTCGACCTCTTCCGGATTTTCCTCCTGCCAGATCTGCATGGTAACACCGATGACATCATATCCCTGTTCTTTTAAAAGGCAGGCGGCAACCGATGAATCGACGCCGCCAGACATGCCTACTACAACTTTTTTTGCCATAGAATTAATATTCCTCGTCCTCTTCGTGTTCGCTGATATCAGACTTCGGTTTCTCTAATCCTTCAATCTGGATTCCCTTCTTTTCTGCGTAATCCCAAAGAGCAGAATGAATCGCCTCTTCAGCTAAAAGGGAACAGTGTACTTTTACCGGCGGAAGTCCGTCAAGAGCCTCCATAACGGCTTTATTAGTCACTTTCATTGCCTCTTCGATTGTCTTTCCGATCACCAGCTCTGTTGCCATGCTGCTTGTTGCAACTGCTGCGCCGCAGCCGAAAGTTTTGAACTTACAATCTTTAATTACACGTGTCTCATCATCGATATCAAGGTAAATTCTCATGATATCGCCACACTTTGCGTTACCTACTGTGCCAACACCACTGGCACCCTCGATCTCACCAACGTTTCTCGGATTCTGGAAATGATCCATAACTTTCTCTGAATACATACTATATCTCCTTACTATCTACGGTATTAAATGTCTTTTTTCTCTCTGCTCTTCACAAAATCCTCATAAAGTGGGGACATGGAGCGGAGTCTTTCTACGATTCCTTTTAAGTTATCGATCGTGTAATCGATCTCTTCTTTTGTTGTCTCATCGCTTAATGTGAGGCGAAGGGAACCGTGTGCGATCTCGTGCGGAAGTCCGATCGCCAGTAATACATGGGACGGATCCAGGGAACCGGATGTACATGCAGAACCGGAGGAACCGCAGATACCTGCCATATCCAGCATGATCAGAAGGGATTCACCCTCGATAAACTGGAATGCAAAGTTTGTGTTGTTGGACAGTCTCTGAGTACGATGACCGTTCAGTCTTGTGTACGGAATCTCACTTAACACACGCTCGATCAGATAGTCACGAAGCTCTGTTTCTTTTTTCTTTGTCTCTTCCATAGATGCCATTGCCAGCTCTACGCACTTGCCGAGGCCAACGATACCCGGAACATTTTCTGTGCCGGCACGGCGTTTTCTCTCCTGTGCACCGCCATGGATGAAAGAACGGAGTTTCAGACCCTTTCTAATGTAAAGGAAACCAACACCCTTCGGTCCGTGAAGTTTGTGCGCACTTGCACTGAGCATATCGATATGGTACTCATCTACGTTGATCGGTTCATGACCAAATGCCTGAACAGCATCTGTATGGAATAAGATGCCATGTTCTTTTGCGATCTCACCAATCTCCTTGATCGGCTGAATGGTACCGATCTCATTATTTGCAAACATAACAGAGATCAGGATAGTATCCGGACGAATTGCCTGTTTTAATGCTTCCAGATTCAGAGAACCGTTCTCATCTACCGGAACATAAGTCACTTCGTAGCCGTTCTTTGCAAGATACTCTGCTGTGTGAAGAATTGCATGATGTTCAATTGTTGTTGTAATAATGTGTTTACCCTTGGACGCATACGCCTCGGCAGCTGCCTTCAGTGCCCAGTTGTCGGACTCTGTACCGCCGTTAGTGAAATAGATCTCTTCTGTTTTTGCTCCAAGAGCATTTGCGATCACTTCTCTTGTATGGGCCATTGCCTTCTTGCACGGTGTAGAAAACTCGTACACAGAAGATGGATTTCCGTAATACTCCGTATAATATGGGAGCATTGCCTCCACAACTTCCGGACGCACCTTTGTTGTGGCCGCATTGTCAAGATAAATTACCTTTTTCATAAATCCGCCTCTCCGTAAATACAGGTTAAAAGCCTCATCTACTATTACTATATATTCTATGTCTCGAACCATCTCGAGCTATCCTACATTATATATGATACCCCCCTCTAATTCAACAAAAAATGGAAGATTTAAGAAAAATATAATAATATTAGGAATCATTATCAAAAATATGCATATAGTTAAGTGATACATACATCTTGGGGAATTCCTTTATGCCTCTGAAACAATTTTTTCGTGTCCATTCCCTTATCGCAGGAACCCTGTTTCTGACCGTTGTCGGAATCCTGTCCAGAATCCTTGGTTTTTTCTACCGCATCTATCTTTCCCGTGCCATCGGTGCTGAAGGACTCGGCATCTACCAGATGATATTTCCAATCTATGGAATCTGCTTTTCCATTTGCGCAGGCTCGATCCAGACTGCGATCTCGAGATTCACTGCTGCCAATCGTGAACAGGCAAAACAGACACTCCTCTGCGGATGCTTCATCTCCGTTACCGCCTCTCTGATTCTGGCATCCCTCATTTGGACACAGGCAGATTTCCTGGCTATCCATATCTTAATGGAGCCTCGATGCGCACCGCTCTTGCCTACCTTGGCTCTGGCAATTCCATTTACAGCTCTTCACGCCTGCATCTGTGGATATTTTTACGGTAAAAACCAAATTCGACTGCCTGCCATTTCTCAGCTTCTGGAGCAATGCGTTCGGATCTTTACAGCCATTCTTATTATCAATATCTGGCAGTCCAAAGGATATGAAATAACAGCCCTTGTTTCCGTTTTCGGATTGCTGGCAGGAGAAACCGCTTCGTCTATTTTTGTACTCTTATGCCTTTTGATTTTGACCCCAAAAGAAGGTACTTCTGTTCCTACGCATTTCTCTCTGAAAGAAACTGCAGTTCCTCTTATAACACTTGCGGCACCATTAATGGCAAACCGCCTGATCATGAACCTGCTTCAAAGTGCCGAAGCCATTATGCTTCCCCACACACTGGCCCAATTCGGCCTGACAGACTCTCAGGCTGTCAGTATCTACGGAACTCTTACCGGCATGGCAATACCATTTATTATGTTTCCGTCTGCCGTCGTCAATTCACTGGCAGTCGTACTTCTCCCGACCATCGCAAGGCAGCAGGCAATCGGAAATGATCCCGGAATCCGTAAAAATCTCTCCATTTCCGTTCAATACAGCCTTTATATGGGAATCCTCTGTGTTGGACTCTTTACTGTTTTTGGTGCGGATCTTGGAATGTCGGTTTTTCAAAACAAAGATGCCGGAACGTTCATCGCAATCCTCGCCTGGCTCTGCCCGTTTTTATATCTGGCAACCACTATGGGAAGTGTGTTAAATGGACTTGGAAAAACATCGACAACCTTTGCGAATAACTGTGCAGCTCTTTTGATCCGCCTCGCTTTTGTTTTCTTTGGAATACCGCGGTTCGGTATTCACGCATACCTCTGGGGATTGCTGGTATCAGAAATCCTGCTTGTCCTGCTTCATGGTCTTTCCCTAAAACGATTAGTCGGATTTTCTCCGGATGCCTGGGATGTGCTTGTAAAACCTGCTTTTTGTTTGATGGCAGCACTTGGACTCCATAAACTGCTGCCGGCCAATATGATATTGTTTCCGTCAATGCCTGCATTTGTGTGGACTGTATTGCAAATTGGATTCGTCAGTGTTTGTTATGCACTGTTGCTTCTTTTGCTGAAGGAAACGAAAAAAGGAAGGCTATAAACCTTCCTTTTCAATCCATCCTCTTCTGCCTTTTCCCGCAAAGAATCCGGCATTCAGAAGATATTCTTTTTTACCATCATCCACTTCCGAGATCATGTATTGAATCTTAAATCCATAATTTTCATATTCTAATTCCGAGATCGTAAACGGGTGCTCTTCCATAACCAGAACCTGACGATTCTCTTTGCAGAATAGCGGATATGTACCCGTGTAACCATCAGAAATCATTTTTTTCTGAACTTCGACTCGTTTCCGATGAATCGTTTCGTGTAGTCCATCCGGATAGGTTCGTTCCGGATAAACAGATGCTGCCTCTGCAACTTTTTCATAGATCAACTGGTACAAACGATTTCTTTTCGAACTCTGCATTACTTTGGCAAGATATCCTGCCATCTGCCCTTTAAAAGGTGTCAGTTCGTATAATCTTATCAGTCGCAGAAACTCTAGGTCATCTGCCTCCTCTGCCAGCCTTTTCATACACGCAATTCCATCCTCGGTCTCATCATAATATGGATCCAGCGATTCATGAATCGGCGAATAATATCGAAACGGTCCAAATTCCATCAAAGACATCAGTACTTGTTCCTTTTCATTACATACGGATTCTCCCATGTATCGGAATTTGTCGCAAATCGTTCCTATGATATACACCAGGCGGCGCCAATGTTCCTCGCCTTCTACCCAGAAATGTCCGATCTGGTCGTAACGATAGCACTTCTGCTCACAGAAGCATTCCTCGTACCAGATGGTAAACACCGAATGATCCCCCTGACGAAAGATCGCTGCAGGCCCCTGATCGGTATCCAGCAATTCTACCGAAATCTCTGCCTTACTCTTGGAATCGTACGTGCCCGTCATCGTTCCGTTGGTCAGAATCAGATAACATTCCAGAGCGTCATTCATCATATATGGAATATAAAATTCATACCGTCCGTTTTCTAATTCTGTTTTGTGAAGTTCAAATGCATCGCATGATACAATCTCATCTAAATATTGTTTTAATTCAAAATCTTCTAACTGCCACATTGCCTAACTTAACTCCAAACAACTGAACTTCCCTGCAATCCGCGTTTTACGACAAGCTTGCGCTCAATACTGTCTTTCAACGTATTTACATGAGAAATAATACCAACCAGGCGATCATCCCCCGCCAATTCATTTAATACGCGCATTGCCTGGTCTCTGGTACTGTCATCCAGAGAACCGAAACCTTCATCGACAAACATGGATTCTAAACGTACTGATCCTGCCTGGCTCTGTACCACATCAGAAAGACCCAACGCCAATGCAAGCGATGCCAGGAAAGATTCACCTCCGGATAATGTCTTTACATC
>JAFYOD010000349.1 GCA_017556515.1 Lachnospiraceae bacterium | reverse complement strand
TGCAGTAATGTACGGAGCTGACTGTTACTAATCGGTCGAGGGCTTATCCAGAAGGTCGAAAGTGGCTTGAAGAAAACGGTAAAAGATGGATTTCAATATGTGGTTTTGAAGGTACGTTACTTAGAGGTAATAACCTTTAGGATGGCCCGGTGGCTCAGCTGGTTAGAGCGCCGCCCTGTCACGGCGGAGGTCGAGGGTTCGAACCCCTTCCGGGTCGTTAACTTGCGAGTATCCCAGTACTCATAAGCAAGTATAAAATTATTTGGGGTCTTAGCTCAGCTGGGAGAGCATCTGCCTTACAAGCAGAGGGTCACAGGTTCGAGCCCTGTAGGCCCCATTCATGCCGATGTGGCTCAATTGGCAGAGCAGCTGATTTGTAATCAGCAGGTTATCGGTTCGAGTCCGATCATCGGCTTTTTATTTTCATGAGAGAACGTGCGAAGGTATGTTCTTTTCTTCATTTCATGAAGCCTGATGAAAGTAAATATGGGTGGATTCCCGAGTGGCCAAAGGGGACAGACTGTAAATCTGCTGCAACTTGCTTCGGTGGTTCGAATCCACCTCCGCCCACTCAGAACTGCAAAACAGTTCAAAATTTTATTCAACAAATGAATAGATGGGATATTAGCTCAGTCGGTAGAGCACTTGACTTTTAATCAAGTTGTCCGGGGTTCGAATCCCCGATGTCTCATGTAAAACCTCTTGAACATTCAAGAGGTTTTTTTCTGTTATAGACCAAATGCATAGACAAACGATTATGGCTGTGATAAAATCAAATAGAACATACATTCGAAAAAAAGAAAGGAGGCATATTTGTGACATCACAAGAATTAACATATATTTCGATCGATCTGAAATCATTTTATGCCTCTGCAGAGTGTCGAGAGCGAGGACTGGATCCTATGACGACGAATCTTGTGGTAGCGGATTCCAGTCGTACAGAAAAAACAATTTGTCTTGCAGTTACACCGGCGTTGAAAAAATATGGCATTCCGGGGCGACCGAGACTGTTCCATGTTGTGCAGATGGTAAAGGAAGCCAATGCAGTTCGAAGGAGAAAGGCACCTGGAGGAGTATTTACCGGAGAATCTTATGACGCTAGAGAACTGGAAGAAAATCCATCATTAGCGATTTCATATCTTGTGGCTCCGCCGCGTATGGGACTTTATATGAGATATAGCACCCAGATTTATAATATTTATTTGCGTTATGTTGCCCCTGAAGATATTCATGTATACAGTATCGATGAAGTTATGATCTCTGCGGCATCGTATCTGGGAACGTATCAAATGACAGCGAAAGAGCTTGCTATTAAAATGATCCTGGAGATTGAAAAGGAAACGGGTATTACGGCGACAGCCGGTATTGGCTCCAATCTGTATCTCAGTAAGATTGCTATGGATATCGGTGCGAAGCATGCAGAGCCGGATGAGCATGGTGTTCGCATTGCTGAGTTGGATGAGATGAGTTACCGAAGAACACTTTGGAGTCATCGTCCATTGACGGACTTTTGGCGTGTGGGACGTGGTTATGCAAAAAAATTGGAAGCACATGGACTTTATACCATGGGAGATGTGGCCAGATGTTCGATCGGTAAACCGGAAGATTATTATAATGAGGATCTGCTCTATAAGATGTTTGGTGTCAATGCGGAATTGTTGATCGACCATGCATGGGGATATGAACCGGTTAAGATTGAAGATATCAAGGGATATCGTCCGGAGAATAACAGTGTCGGTTCGGGCCAAGTGTTGACGTGTCCTTATGAATGGGAGAAAGCACGTCTGGTTGTTCGGGAAATGGCAGATAATCTGGCGTTGGATTTAGTGAATAAGGGCTTGGTATCTGATCAAATGATCTTGACGGTTGGCTATGATATTGAAAATCTAACAGATCCGGATCGTAGAAAACAATATCACGGAGAAGTGACTATTGATGTATACGGACGCAGGATTCCCAAGCATGCGCATGGAACGATTCATCTGGAAAAGCAGACCGCTTCAACGAAAATGATCACAAATGCGGTCATGGAACTGTATGATCGCATTGTAGATAAGAATTTGCTGATACGACGTATCAATCTGGTGGCGGGAAAAGTCTTATATGAATCAGATGTTAAAGTGCAAACAGAGACATATGAACAGTTAAACTTATTTACAGATTATATGGCCACAAAAGATAAGCAGGAAGCTGAGCAGAAATCGTTGGAGAAAGAGCGGAAGATGCAGCAGGCAATGATCGATATTAAAAAGAAGTTTGGAAAAAATGCTCTCTTAAAGGGGATGAATCTGGAGGAAGGCGCGACGATGAAGGAGCGCAATCGACAGATTGGCGGCCACAGAGAGTAGGAAAGGAAGGTTAAGATTTGGCATTTATTGATAGTTCAAAAGAATATGGTGACATTATCAACCTTCCGCATCCGGAGTCTAAAAAACACAAACGTATGTCTATGAGAGACCGAGCAGCACAGTTTAGTCCGTTTGCAGCATTGACAGGACACGATGCAGCGATCAAAGAGACTGCCAGACTGACCGATGGTTTTGTAGATCTGGATGAATCGATGAAGGCAACTTTAGATGAGAAATTGGTTTTGATATTAGAGAGATCAAATGAAAAACCAATAGTAACGATCACATACTTTTTAAAAGATGAAAAGAAACTCGGAGGTTCCTATGAAGTTGCGGAAGGATGGATCCGAAAAGTAGACTTTTATGAGCGAGTAATCGAAATGGGAGACCGATCAAAGATTTTGTTAGACCATGTAGTTGATATTGAGTGTGAGCTATTTCGACTATATTAAAGAACACAAAGAATAAGGGCAGGACCGTATTTTTACGGTCTTGCCCTTTGTTGTTTAGAGATTAGCCTTTGATGTAGTGGTAAACAGTTTTTACACCGTAGCCTGTACCACCCTTCGGATAGCCGTCTTTTTTGCTCTTAGCAAATGTAACACCTGCAACGTCGATGTGCATGAACGGTTTATCCTCTTTGAACTCATCTAAGAACAGGCCTGCGCAGATACCGCCGGCTCCGTTTGTGGAAGAGTTGTAAAGGTCAGCAATATCGGATTTGATGAATTCACGGTACTCATCATAATGCGGGAGACGGGAATATTTCTCGCCGGCAATATCGCTGTGGATCGCAATTTTCTCGAACATTTCGTCATCTGTTGTAAGAACGCCTGCACAGATATCACTGAAGAAGTTGGAACAGGAACCTGTCAGTGTGCTGAGCTCGATGATGCTGTCAACGTTTTCTTTGCGGATCATGTATGTGATCGCATCAGCCAGAGTGAGACGACCCTCTGCGTCAGTACTGTGGATGAATACGCTCTTGCCAGCCATTGTCTGAAGAATATCGCCATTTCTGTAGCCTGCGCCGTCAACCATATTTTCACATGCAGCAACAACAGTAACTACATTCTTCGGAAGCTTGTTCATTGCGATGGAGCACATTGCACCGATAACAGCAGCGGAGCCTGCCATATCGCCTTTCATTGCATGCATGTTAGCGCCCGGTTTTAAGAAAAGTCCGCCGGAATCGTAGCAGAGGCCTTTACCGATCACACCCTTGGAAACGCCTTCGCCTCCATTGTAGCGCATTACGATCAGTTTCGGCTCATTTACACTTGCGCGGCCAACAGCGAGGAATGCATGCATGCCAAATTCTTCGCAGGCAGCTTTGTCGAATACTTCAACTTCGAAGCCATATTCTTTACCAAATGCAACAGTACGTGCTGCGAGTTCAGCCGGTGTAAGAACCTCAGCCGGCTCATTGACAAGATCACGTGCGATGCAGATACCTTTTGCAATATTTGCACCCTCTTCAAGAGCAGCTGCAATGTCTTCGTTTGCGAATACGTGGATTTCTTTCTTTGTATAACCGGCTTTTTTGTTCATGTATTTGTCAAAAGCATAATCACAGAGCGGAAGAGTGCTTGCGAACTGACGAGCAATCTCTTCTTTTTCCATAAAGAACATGCCTGTGAAATTATCAACAAAAACAACTTTGGATTTCAGTTCATTCAGTTTTGTACCAACCTTTAATGTAGCTTTTCTGAAGATCGGAAGAGCTTTCTCGTAGAGTTTGCAGTTAAAACCAACAAGGATCAGGTTTACGAAACGATCACCTAATTTCATGCGGTAGGATTTTACTGTGCCCGGTTCAAGACCAAAGTCATCTCCGCCG
>JAFYOD010000348.1 GCA_017556515.1 Lachnospiraceae bacterium | reverse complement strand
GGAGTGATACCTCTTTCTTCTATTAAAAAATATATTATTTATCTTTCTTGCCGGTTTTTGCAAGGCCTGCTACTACGAGAGAAAGAACTCCCATAACTACCATAACACCTGCCATACCCTGCCACATGATTGTAATAGCGTCCATTACTGCTGAGCTCATACTGTTTACCTCCTGTTATTAAGCGAAGAAACCAAGAACAATACCACCTGCAACTACAGATGCGATCTGACCGGATACGTTTGCACCGATCGCATGCATTAATAAGTGGTTTGTACGATCTTCTGCAACACCCATCTTCTCGATAACACGAGCAGACATCGGGAATGCAGAGATACCAGCTGCGCCAACCATCGGGTTAATTTTGTTCTTTGTGAAGAGGTTTAAGAACTTCGCAAAGAGACAGCCACCGATTGTATCGAACACGAATGCTACAAGACCAAGGCACATGATGAGAAGAGTCTCAACCTGTACGAACTGCTCTGCTCTCATGGAGAAGGAAATTGTGATACCAAGAAGCAGTGTGATCAGGTTTGCAAGGGATGTCTGTGCTGTCTCGGAAAGGCTGTTTAAGCATCCGCACTCACGGATCAGGTTACCGAACATAAGGAAACCAACTAATGATACGGAAGCCGGAGCAACAAGACCAGCTACGAATGTAACGATGATCGGGAATGCGATTCTTGTGAAACGGCTTACGGAACCCGGTTTGTACGGCATACGGATCATACGCTCTTTCTTTGTTGTAACGAGCTTAATAGCCATCGGCTGAATGATCGGAACAAGTGCCATATAAGAATAAGCTGCTACGGCGATCGGTCCGATATAATTGGAATGTAATACCTGGGATACGAGAATCGCTGTCGGGCCGTCAGCTGCACCGATGATACCGATGGAAGCTGCGTCAGTGATTTCGAATCCCATTAACGCTGCGATTACGATCGCACAGAAAATACCAAACTGAGAAGCTGCACCGAACAGGAACATCTTCGGGTTGGAAAGAAGCGGTCCGAAGTCGATCATCGCACCGATACCGATGAACAGAAGAAGCGGCATTGCCTCAGATGCCTCGATACCTACTTCGAATAACCACTGAACTATACCATGTACCTCGCCAACACCTTCCATAACCTGATTTAACGCACCGGAACCCGGAAGGTTAACCAGGATCGCACCGAATCCCATCGGCAGAAGAAGTGACGGCTCATAGTCTTTTTCAATTGCAAGGTAGATCAAAGCGATACCTACCAGGTACATTACGGCCTGCTGCCATGTGATAGACAGTAAACCAGTCCATAAAAACTCCATACATTTTCCTCCTTGTAAATAAAAAGTATTAATTGGTTTTGGGAAAACTTACTTTCTCCAAGTCTTTTTTAGAACTCAAAACCTTTGTTTAGAGAACAAAAAAAGACCTTTGCAGAAGGATTTCCCCATTCTGCAAAAAGTCTCGTTACCCAAACCGGTATGCACCGCCAGACACTTTCGTGCCGCGCTGTTGACAGTACATTTCAACTACTCCCTCTTTGAACATTTAAAATATATACATTCTAATAAAAAATGTCAATAGCTGATTTTTAATTTTGTTCCATTTCGTCTTCAGACATCTGATAAATATGAATCGTCTCAATACGGTTGCGCTCCACCTTCTCTACAACCAGACGAAGATTTTCATGAATTACCTCTTCGCCTTCCTCCGGAAGGTGATCCAGCAGTCCGATCACAAAACCTCCGATGGAATCGTAATCTTCTGATTCCAGATTCAGACCGATCTGATCATTCAGGTCATCCAGTTTCATGGCTGCATCAATCACAAACTCAGCAGCATTCAGTTTCTTAACCAGATCCTCTTCATCCTCGTCGTACTCATCACGAATCTCACCAACGATCTCTTCGAGCATATCCTCCATGGTAATAAGGCCGGCTGTTGCGCCATATTCGTCCAATACGATCGCGATATTATTTAATGTCTTACGAAGCTCTACCATCAGTTCTGCTGTCTTCTTAAACTCGTATGTGTACATCGGCTCACGCAGATGATCACGCAGGCAAAAACCTTTTTCAGTCTCCAGTAAAATCAGATCTTTGATGTTTACGATACCGATGACATTGTCAGTCGTCTCTTCAAATACCGGATATCTGGTATATTTTTCCTCTCGGAAAATCTCAAGAACTTCTGCGTAGGTAGAATTTACATCGATGAATGTCATGTCAATTCGCGGAACCATGATATCTCTGGCTACGGAATCGCCAAAGTCGAACACGTTGTAGATCATCTTCTTTTCATCCGATTCGATAACACCCTCTTCGTGGCTTACTTCCACAATCGTACGAAGTTCTTCTTCAGTGATGGCTTCCGGTTTTTTGTTTGGATCGATATGGAGGAGCTTCAGTACTCCTTTTGCCAAAATATCTACAACAAAAATAACCGGTGTCAGTACCTGCATCAACAGGTAAATGGGCTTTGCAAATTTTAAAGCCATTGATTCGGAATACAGTGTCGCAGTCGTTTTCGGTGTAATCTCACCAAAGATCAATACCAAAAGAGTCAGCACACCTGTTGCTGCGCCGACAAACTTACTTCCGAACACATCCGTTACAAGAACAGTCATAAGGGAAGATGCGGAAATGTTTACGATATTGTTTCCGATCAAGATCGCACTCAGCATCTTCGGCTGGTCATCAAGTACCTTTACAAGTATCTTAGCACTGCTAAGACCGGCATCCGCCAAGGTTCTCACTCGAATCTTGTTGACCGACATAAGAGCCGTCTCCGAAGATGAGAAAAATGCGGATAAACCTAATAGCCCAATTACAATAAGCATCTGCAGGGCTTGCCCTGAATCCAAAATAATCACTCCTATTTCTATAAATATAATTGATTGTCTGTATACATCCCAATAGCAACGTACACGGAGCGTATTCTACAATATCGCGATTCCTCTGTCAATCGAAGAACCTACTCAGAATCCTTAAATTTTCGTTAACTTTCATGATTTCTTCCTGTGAAAAGCAAAAAACATTGCTTCCTCCTCATTCCGGACCTATAATAAAAGTATATGATTTATGGAGGTAACACGGCGATGAAACATGTGATCCGATATGTAAAACCTCATTTGCCTACGATGGCCTATGGCTTTACGATCAAATTTACCGGAACGATCATGGAACTTCTGATTCCATATATTCTTTCCTATATTATTGATGAAATTACACCGAAAAATGACATCTCTCTTGTGATTAAATGGGGATTGTTGATGATCGTCTGCGCAGCGATGGTTTTCATCTGCAACGTCTGGGCCAACCGCGTGGCGGCCGGGGTTTCCAGAGATACGATCGAGAAATTACGCTATGATCTGTTTCACAAGATCTCCTACCTGTCCAGTTCCCAGGTGGATCATTTTACGATCCCGTCTCTGGTGACTCGTATGACAACAGATACTTATAATCTGCATCGTTCTCTCAATATGGTGCAGAGAATGGGAGTCCGCGCTCCAATTCTTATGCTGGGCGGTATTGTGGTAACCATGCTGATCGACCCATATTTGTCCGGAATCCTCTGTGTGCTGATCCCGTTCATGAGTGTGATCGTCGCTTACATTAGTAAAAAAAGCATTCCGATGTTTTCCCAGGCCCAGCGCTCTGCCGACGATATGATCCGTGTTGTGCGTGAAAATACAACCGGAGTCCGCGTGATCAAAGCTCTGAGCCGTTCTGAGCATGAGATGGACCGTTACGACACAGTCAACAAAAAGCTGAATAAAGACGAAGCAACTGCTTCTATTACTATGGCGGCTGTCAGCCCGCTGATCAACCTGCTTCTGAATGTGGGTCTTGTGGGCGTGATCATTGTTGGTTCCTTGCGCGTGGCCAGCGGTGCCATGAAGCCGGGTGCGATCGTCGCGTTCTTGACTTACTTCACGATCATCCTCAATGCGATCATGGCTGTTTCCCGTATGGTTACCATGTTTTCCAAGGCGATTGCCAGCGGAGACCGTGTGGCAGAGGTTCTGCTGACACCGGCAGATATGCGTGTGAATGAGTGGAATTCTGACATTGCTGATGAGAAACTCTCTTCTGATGCTCCTCATATCGAGTTTGACCATGTAAGCTTTTCCTATAATAAACGTGTGAAGAATCTGGATAATATCAACTTCAGTCTGAAACAAGGTCAGTCCCTGGGTATCATCGGACCGACCGGCTCCGGCAAGAGTACTCTGGCACAGCTTCTTCTTCGTCTTTACGACATCGATGAAGGCCAGATCCGTATCAATGGACGTGACATTTCCACACTCCCGCTTCAGGAACTGCGCAAAAAGTTTGGTGTTGTTTTCCAGAATGATATGCTATTCAAAGATACCATCCATCACAACATCGACATGGGCCGTAACCTGACAACAGAAGCTCTGACTCAGGCTATGGAAGTGGCACAGGCAACTCCATTCGTTGCCGAAAGCGGCGGTCTGGAACATGATCTGGCAATCAAAGGCGCCAACCTCTCCGGTGGTCAGAAGCAGAGACTTCTGATTTCCCGTGCATTGGCCGGACGCCCGGAGATCCTGATCCTGGATGACTCCTCCAGTGCCCTGGACTATAAGACCGACGCCCGTTTCCGCAATGCGCTGGATGAACATTTTAACGAGATAACCACCATCATCATCGCCCAGCGAATCAGCTCCATTATGCACTGTGATCAGATCCTTGTTTTAGAAGAAGGTCTTCCGCTAGGTCTCGGCACTCACGAAGAACTGATGGCTTCCTGCGATGCCTACCGTGAAATCAGTGAAATTCAGATGGGAGGTGGCGAAGCATGAAACGAAAAGCAACTTTGATCCGTATCATCGGATATTTGATGCAGCATAAGATCCAGCTTTTTACAGTTCTGGCTTTGTCGCTCCTCAGTAACCTTTTGGCCCTTGCGGGCCCGAATCTCTCCGGTACTGCGATCAACCTGATCAGCGACGGCGGAGAATCAGGAAATATGAATTTCCCTCTGATCTATAAATATGCAGCTTTACTTCTGATCTTTTATGTCTGTAGTTCAGTCATGAGCTACATCGTAAACGTGTCCATGATCCATCTTTCCAGAAAGATCACATACACACTGAGAAAAGACACCTTTAATCAGCTGGTAAAACTGCCTGTCAGCTATTTTGACAATAATACGACCGGAGACATCCTGAGCCGTATTTCTTATGATATTGATACCTTAAACGCATCCTTGTCCAACGATGTGGTGCAGGTACTCTCCAGTACCGTGACCATTGCAGGCTCCCTGTTCATGATGCTTCGCATCTGTCCAAAGCTTTGCCTGGTATTCACGATCACCATTCCGTTAGCGCTGGCATTAGCTTCTTACCTGACAAAAATGGTGCAGCCGATGTTCCGCGCCCGCTCCAAAGCTGCCGGTGAACTGAACGGCTACGTGGAAGAAATGATCTCCGGTCAGAAAACCCTCCGCGCCTACACACAGGAAGAACGCGTGATCGGCGAAATGGCTGTTCAGAATAAGAAGCTGGTTGACGAGTATTTTAAAACTGACTACTATGCAACCATCATGGGTCCCGGAACCAACGCCACCAACAACCTGGCACTGGCCCTCGTTTCTATCTTGGGTGCGATCTTATTCCTTCGCGGAGAGATCGATATCGGCGGAATTTCCGCATTTGTGCTCTATTCCAGAAAATTCACAGGACCGATCCGTGAGGTGGCTGAGATCTACGGAGAATTACAATCCTCTCTGGCTGCTGCAGAACGTGTATTTAAAGTCATTGATGAAGATCCGGAACCGGCTGACGCCTTGAATGCAGTCGCACTTCCGGTCGAAGAAGGCAACGTCGAAGGCAATGTGGAACTTCAGAATGTGAACTTTGGTTATACAAAAGACAAGGT
>JAFYOD010000347.1 GCA_017556515.1 Lachnospiraceae bacterium | reverse complement strand
ATTTTTCACTAACGGATTGATGAGCCTGGTTATGCTGTATCTGCTGTGGCAGGTAGATGGAAATTATTTCCTGTTATTGTACTGCCTGTTTACGATTTTGGCAGTCGTTGTGATCGGAAAGCTGGAGCATACATTTATGGCCGGTTCCATCGTGGCAATCTTAGCACCTATGCTGCTGTTCAATGCGGTGGTGACTGCGGTCAGCAACTGGAGCGGTACCCTGGGACTCAGCCCGATCTCATACGCACACAAAGGGTATTATGACCATTGGGCAGAGGCTAAAGTGCAGATGGAACATAAAGGAAATGTAGAAATCTGGGATATTTTGGCGGAAGATCCGGAAACACGAGTGCTGGTTTACGGAGAACAGCCGGAGATGCTCATGTTCCCGTGCAATGCCCAGAGTTATGTTGATATTGCAGGAAGCGGTGGAAACTATTATGTTTCAGCAAGTGCAAAGGATCTGGTAAAGTTCTTCGAATATGCGAAAATGGACTATGTATACCTTTGCGGAGGGTATCTGAAACCGGGTACAGAAGCATGGAATTTTGTGGTGGAAATGATAGGATCAGGTTATTTAACTGACCTGTTTTATGAAAATGGTCATGCGTTGGCCAGATTTACAATGGAGCCGATAGTTCCGGAAGATCCGGCAGGAGTATTGTACGAATTTGCACAGTGCTATTATGCAGGTGAACAGATGTAACGATGGACTGAATGCAGGATATTCAGTTTTGAAATAACAACGAGGGGAAATACGAATGGAGTTACGTAATCGATTTTCATTCAATCATAATGCGAAACGAGCGATCGCAGAATTATTTGATAATGTGAAGGAAGGACTTTTGATCTTTGCTATTCTGATCGGATTCGGTTTTTTTATCAATCAGGGTGTGGAATTAAAAGGCCTATATATGGATGACCTATATTTGTGGTCCTGTTATGGAGAGCAGACATTCCGAGAATTCGTATTTCCGATGGGCAGCACCAGATTCCGTTTCGTGTTTTATCTTGCAGCATGGCTGGAGATGTTCATTTTAAGCGGACGTGTGGAGCTGATGGTCCCGTTTAATATTATTTTGAATGCAGCGATCGCTTATTCCGTTTATTCGATCTCTGTACGTATGAGCAAGGGCAGAAAGCTTGTCAGTATTCTTGTGGCGGGGGCCTATCTGCTTTCCAGATTCAGCTATTACCAGATCGGACAGTTTTACGGACTTATGGAAAGTCTTGGTTTATGGGCAGGAATCGGAATGCTGTATTACATCTGGCGCTATGCCAATGAGCGCAGCTCACTGTCTTATGTACTCGCCAACGTATTGTATTTTATGGCAAGCTTTATCCATGAGCGGTATATGGTGTTGGTACCGGTACTGCTTTTGGGACTGCTGATCGGTTCCAAGCCGGAAAGACGCAGAAACCGTCAAATAGCAGAGCAGGATGCAAATGAATCGCAGGAAGACGGAAAAAGAAAGACCAGAAGCCGTGGACAGTCCGTTACTAATGAAAAAACGGTACCGAAGTGGATATTCCTTGTGATGACCGTTGCAGTGTTTGCGAGCATCCAGCTGATCCGTTTTATTACAATCGGAACATTATCTCCGGCCGGAACAGGCGGAACGGATGTGGAAGACACGTTTGTAATGGCAGATGCGCTCAAGCATGCGTGGGAGCAGGTTTGGTTTGTATTTGGACATAACTCCGGACCGGATTATCTTTGCGTGATGGCTTACGAAGATTCTCCGGAACAGATCCGAACATTGATCGATCGTTCTAATATGGTGCTGGGACTTTCTATCCTGGCATTTGTAGTGGGCATGGTGCTGGAAGCTGTGAAAGCGAAGAATCCGAAAAAACTGATCCCACATATTAAAACTGTCTTGTTATTCTTGGCATTTATTGCACTCAGCATTGGTTCTTCCAGTGTTACGATCCGTGTGGAAATGCGCTGGGTCTATGTAGTATATGCAGCTGCATTGATATTGCTTGCTTATATGTCTTCTGTTATGGGATATGCGGCAGTTTTGATCCCGATTTATGTAGCACTGATCTTTCAGCCGGAAACATTTTACAGAGACAACTGGGATACCCTGTATCTCTGGCCGAACCAGCTTCGCTACAATTCGCTTGCAGAAGAGACGGTAGGAAAGTACGGCGATGATATTTTTGACAAGCAGGTTTACATCATAGGGAATAACTACGAGATGAGTGATTTTACGGCTCAGACATTCCTGAAGGTTTACGACAGGGACGGAGACGCAAAAAACACCAAGATCAAATTCATTGACAGTGATTTCGATATCAAATCGATCACGGACAACAGCTTGATCCTCTGGGAGGATAAGGAGCATAATGCGTACAAAGATGTGACAGATTTTGTAGCGCATCAGAGACGCAATTATGCATACGGCAGTTATGCAGACGGCTGGGTCGATGAACATGCAAAAATTGTTTTAATGAATGGCAACACAGATACGTTGAGGCTGGGATGTTATTATCCGGGTACGATCACAGGAGAGCAGGTTTGCAAGATCCGTGTGAACGGAAAATGGATGCCGGATCTGGTATTTACGGATAATTATATGATCTATGAGATTCCTTCAGCGCCGTATCAGATGATCTCACTGGAATTCTCCTGCAATTTCTATGTGGCAAATGCGAAGGAGAAACGTGGAGAAGAGAGACTCGCAATGGTGGTAACACTGGGAGCAAAATAATAAGGAGAGTATAGGATGGGGCTGAATATGATCCTTCCGCTGGCAGGCGGACTTGCAGTTGCAGCAATCTTGGCAGTTGTGATTTTAGTGAAGAATCGTACTGCTTATCTGGGACCTGTAAAAGAGGAACTGCAGAAGGAAAAAGGATGGCTGCGCCGCGGAGAATATAATGCGGCTATGGTAAAGGGCAGACAGAACTTAGAGCTGCTGTTAAAACTGGTTGCAGAAAAGAACGGAATTCAGTTAGATAACTCTGCGAAAGCACTGGAAGAGGCGGAGCGCCAGGTCCAGAGCGGACGTAAAAAAACATTAAAGGTAATGACTCATCGTCAGTTTCATCACTGGCTGATGGAAAATGGTTATATTGATCGTGTGGCGCGCTGGGAGATGAACCAGGTGCGAATGATCGGTAACAAGGCGGTGCATGAGAACCATGCGGACAAGGACGATGCGTGGACTCAGTTCAACTATCTGGAGGATGTGCTGAAGACGATCACAGAGCACAGCCAGAACCCGAAGAAGCGTCAGGAAATGAGCAAAACAAAACCGCCGAAAACTGAGGTTCAGGAAAAAAATCTTCAGCCAGAGGCAGCTCAGCCAGATCAAGCACCTGCAAAAAAGAAGAAAAGAAAGAGAAGAAAGAAATCCGGCCAGGCGAAACAGAAACCTTCTCAGAAGAAAACCGAGTCGGTTGCTGTAACTCCGGTGGTGGAAGAGAAAGCGCCGGTTAAAGAAAAAACACCGGTTAAAGAAAAAACACCGGTTGAAGGAAAAACTGAACAGGAAACGGAGAAAAAGAAACGTCGTCGTCGCAGAAGACGCCCGCGTAAACCTTCCGGAGAACAAGAATGAAATCTATAAAAAAATATGTATACATAGGAATGCCGATCCTTGGCATCCTGTTCTACTTATATTATATAAATATTGCGACCATTGATATGATCTATT
>JAFYOD010000346.1 GCA_017556515.1 Lachnospiraceae bacterium | reverse complement strand
TTCGCGACCTTTGTACAGTCGAAAATCTTTCGAAGCGCAGTCGTCTAACCTATCATTTGAGATATGTATGGTTTTTTTATCATATATTGTATAAATTTTTTACTAACCTTAAATTCAAATGTATTTTACCAGGTTGTACTAATACCTAGTTTTTGAGGCTAATTGGAGGCGGTAACATTGCGAGTGGATTCAGCTTGGTAAATAATAATAGGTATCTGATAAAAAATCCCGTACATATCTTAAATGATAGGCGGAACGACTGCGCTTCACGAGTTTTGCGCCCTTACATAGGTCGCAGCGTCCTTATCGCGACTGGGTAAGGGCGTATAAAACGATGTGAAGGAAAGGTAGTTCGCCGTTTTTAAGATAGTACGGGATTTTCTACAGATACTATTTATTATTTTTACTAAACTAGATCCAAATTACTTCGCCAGTGTCATCAGATCTTTATAAAACTCCGGATAGGAGATGTTGACACAGTCGGCATCGAGAATCTCAGTCTCACCCTCGGCTGCCATAGCAGCAACAGCAAAGGTCATCGCAATGCGGTGGTCTTTTTTTGTATCGATGATCGAGCCATGAAGTGGTTTTCCGCCATGGATGATCATGCCATCCTCGGTTTCTTCTACATCTGCACCCATAGCTTTTAGGTTTTGAACCATAATCGCAATTCGATTGGATTCTTTTACCTTCAGTTCAGCGGCATCACGAATGACTGTAGTACCTTCTGCGAAACATGCCATCAAAGCAACAGTAGGAAGTTCATCGATCATGGTTGGAATGATGTCTCCTTCAATAATCGTTCCTTTTAAGCTGCTTGTGCGAACCAGAATGTCGGCAGTTGGCTCGGAGTAATCGTGATTTTCGTTTAACAGTGTGATATCAGCTCCCATTGCTTTACATACTCGGATCAGACCGTCTCGAGTCGGATTGATGCCGACGTTTTTGATCATGATCTCTGAATTCGGGATGATCAGTCCTGCTGCCACAAAGTAAACAGAAGAGGAGATATCTCCCGGAACATGAATCTTGTTTCCGTATAATTCTGCAGCCGGAAGTACGGTTGCAGTCGTTCCGGATGTATGTACATCCGCGCCGAAGAATCTTAACATCAGTTCTGTATGATTTCTGGAGAGCTTTGGCTCTGTAACGGTTGTTTTGCCATCAGCATAAAGCCCTGCGAGAAGAACTGCAGATTTTACCTGTGCGGAAGCAACTTTTGAATGATAATGGATTCCGTGAAGCTGCTTTCCGTGGATCATGAGGGGAGCACATCCGTTGTCACGAATACTGGTAATATCAGCTCCCATCATACTAAGTGGCTCCATGATACGTTTCATTGGACGTTTTTGAATGGATTCGTCTCCGGTCAAGGTTACATCAAAGGTTTGAGGTGCTAAAATTCCGGAGATCAGGCGGGTAGTTGTTCCGCTGTTACCGCATTCCAGTACACAATTTGGTGCTTTTAGACCACGAAGTCCATTGCCATGAACCGTTATGATGCCATTTTTATTTTCAATATCAATTCCCATATTTCGAAAACAGGAAATCGTAGAAAGACAATCAGCACCTTCCAAAAAATTATGGATTTCTGTTGTTCCTTTGGCGATAGAGCCAAACATGACACTGCGATGGGAGATGGATTTATCACCAGGCACGGTTACCTCGCCGCGCAGTTGGGAAACAGTTCTAAATTTCATATGCTTGCCTCATTTCTATCGTGATAAGTTGTAATTATAGCGTTTTAATAATTCAGCAGCTTCTGATTTTTCGTCTTCAGAATAAAACTCAATTCGAAGGGCACCTTCTCCATAATCTCTGGCGTTATTGATCCCGATGTTTTTCA
>JAFYOD010000345.1 GCA_017556515.1 Lachnospiraceae bacterium | reverse complement strand
GGGGCAGGATTTGCGCCTTATTCAAGAGGGGTATCTCTCAGTTTATATTCAACTGGTGAGATACCTTTTTGAGTTGTATGAATTGAGAGAACGAAGATGAACAAGAAAGTATTAGAACAATTTTTACCATTTTTACAGGAAGTTGATGACGAGAGAAAAAGACAGTTTAAGGAGTATTTTGAAGCAGCTCCAATGTGGCTTTTAGAATCTTTTTCTATCGAAGAAATGAAAAAAGGAACTACATTTATCTTGGAAGGTGAACCGGTTGACACGGTATATCTGATCGGAAAGGGAATCATCAAAGCAACCGATTATCGGATTTACGGGATTCCTTTTGATTTCATGCTTTTTAGCGATGTCTATGCGTATGGCGGAATGGAACTTCTGATGGAAAAAGATACATATTTGGCAACGCTGCAGACTGTAACTGACTGTACGGTTTTGAAAATTCCAAAGGCACATTACTATCGTTGGCTGAATACGGATATCCGTGCGATGAAACATGAGGCGAAACTAATGGGAGAGTATCTGTTTGAGCAAGCCCGTAACTGCCGTGCGTTTTTGTTTTTACAGGGAGCCAACCGACTGGCTTATTTGTTTATCAACCATTATGAAAAATACGCAGAAAACGGAGTCTTGCGCATGAGCGGGGAACGTCAGGAACTGGCGGATCTTACCGGACTCTGTCTGAAAACCATTACTCGTGCCGTTCAGAAATTTCGAGCACAGGGATTGCTGAGCAAAGAAGGCAGCAATATTCGCATTGAGTATGAGCAGTATATAAAACTTAAAGAAATTATTTCAAATATCCTTGCTGATGAATAGGGATTGTTTGTAAAAATAAGAAAAAGTAAGAAACGTGTGAATAACTCGGGCTATCGAGAGACTTCACACGTTTTTTGTATGTAAAAGACGAAAAATAAGCAAAATCAATAAAAATGTCTTGATTTGACCGGTGCGGTTGGATAAAATGTACATATAAATAAAGGAGGTATATGTATGTATTTTGTAGATTTAAATAGTGATCTTGGTGAGAGCTTTGGTAATTATACACTTGGTATGGATGAGGAGATCTTAAAATATGTTTCCTCTGCAAATGTGGCTTGTGGATGGCATGCAGGTGATCCGATGGTGATGGAAAAAACAATCGCTCTTGCAAAAGAGTTCGGAACAGCGGTTGGCGCACACCCGGGATTTCCGGATCTGATGGGATTTGGCAGAAGAAATATGGCAGTGACTCCGGAAGAAGCGAAAGCATATATGAAATATCAGCTGGGTGCATTATGGGCATTTACAGAGAGTCATGGTATGAAGATCCAGCATGTAAAACCGCACGGTGCGATCTACAACATGGCAGCGGTAGATGAGAAGCTTGCAATCGCAATGTGTGAAGCAGTATATGAAGTGGATAAAGATATCATTTTCATGGGTCTCGCAGGCTCTAAGATGATTACAGCAGCTGAGAAGGTTGGCTTAAAGGCGGCAAGCGAAGTGTTTGCTGACCGTGCATATAACGATGACGGTACTCTGGTTTCCAGAAAGCTTCCGGGCTCCATGATCAAAGATAAAGATCTGGCGATCAAACGTGTGGTTCGTATGATCAAAGAGGGAAAAGTTGAGACGATCAATGGCAATGATATCGCGATCAAAGCGGATTCCGTATGTGTACACGGAGACAATCCAAAGGCTCTGGAATTTGTTAAAAATATCCGTGAGACACTGATCTCTGAAGGTATTACAATTAAGAATCTGAAATAAGACTGATTGTGCAGAGGAAGGAGAATGGTCATGAGTGACGTTCGCTATTTAGTTTCCGGTGACTGTGCGATGTGCGTGGAATTCGGAAACGAGATCAAGCCGGAAATTAATAAAAAAATTCGCGCATTTAAAATTGCGGTAGAAAAAGCAGGCGTAGAGGGTATCGTGGAAACCATCCCGACCTATCGTTCTCTTTTGGTTGTATATAAGCCGGAAGTGATCGGTTTCCGTGCTCTTGCGAAAAAATTTGATGAGATCATGAATGATATGGGCAACATCGAGATCCCGGCACCGACTGTGATCGAGATCCCGGTTCTTTACGGTGGCGAGATGGGTCCGGATATTGAATATGTGGCATCTCATAACGGAAAGACTGTGGAAGAAGTGATCAAGATCCATACATCAGAAGAGTACCTGATCTATATGCTCGGCTTTATCGCAGGTTTCCCGTATCTGGGCGGTATGAGTGAAGAAATCGCAACTCCGCGTCTGGCAAGTCCGCGTGTGAAGATCGAGGGCGGCTCTGTCGGTATCGCAGGTATGCAGACCGGTATTTATCCGGTAGCCTCTCCGGGCGGCTGGCAGCTGATCGGAAGAACTCCGTTAAAGATGTATGATGCGGACCGCGAGAAACCGGTTCTTCTGGAGGCAGGACAGTATATTAAATTTGTTTCTGTAACAGAAGCGGAATATAAAGAAATCGAAAAACAGGTTGAAAACAATACATACAAATATGTGACTTACGCAAAGAAGGAGGTGGAGTAATGGGAATTAAGATCATCAAAGCAGGATTATTGACTACGATCCAGGATATGGGCCGCTTTGGTTACCAGGAGACTGGTATGTCTGTTTCCGGTGTTATGGATACACGCTCTGCTTCTTTGGCAAATATTCTTGTCGGAAACGATGAGAATGAAGGTGTCCTGGAAGTGACTATGATGGGACCGACCATTCAGTTTACAGCAGATAATATCATTGCTGTTACCGGTGGTGATCTGAGCGCAGCACTGGACGGTGCACCGCTCACAACTTATAAAGCGATTCTCGTAAAGGCAGGACAGACACTGAGCTTTGCGGCTCCGAAAACCGGAGCTCGTGCGTATGTGGCTTTTGCGGGCGGTCTGGATGTTCCGGTAGTGATGGGCAGTAAGTCCACAAACTTAAAATCCAAGATCGGCGGCTTCAATGGCAGAAAGCTGGAAGCGGGGGATGAAATCGGTTTTGCTGCTCCGAAGACATCTCTTCCGAATCTGATCATGAGAAAACTTCCGGTTCCGGATTTCAGTGCGAAATCCCATGAAATCCGCGTAGTACTGGGCCCGCAGGACGACTGTTTCCCGCAGAGCAGTATTGATACATTCTTTAATAATGAATATACGATCAGCAACGAATATGACCGTATGGGCTGCAGAATGCAGGGGCCGGTGATCAAACACAAAGTCGGTGGAGATATTATCACAGACGGTATCAGCTTTGGTGCAGTTCAGGTTCCGTCTCACGGCAATCCGATCGTCATGATGGCAGATCACCAGACAACCGGCGGCTACACAAAGATCGGTAATGTTATTTCCGTAGATCTTCCGATCCTTGCACAGTGTATGCCGGGCCACAAGATCCACTTCAAATGGATCTCCATTGAGGCGGCACAGTACTGGTATTGCAGAGAAAAGAAAGAATATAAGGAATTGAAAGAGGAGTACAATGGCTGATTATCGTAATTGGAGACCGGAGGATATCTGGCTCAAGATCAGAAGCGGAGAAATCGATTATCCAACTGCCGGAATGTGCGGCGGTTATGCGCAGGCAAATTTGGTTATCTTACCGAAGAAATATGCGGATGATTTCAAAGAGTTTGCGAAAAAGAATCCGCAGCCGTGCCCGGTTTTAGAGATCATTGAGGGTAATCCGATGATCCACGATATGGGTGAAGGAGCCAATGTGGTAACGGATATTCCAAAATATTTTGTATACAAAGATGGTGTACGCGTGGATGAAGTGACAGATGCATCGGAATACTGGAAAGACGATTCTGTAGCATTTCTCATCGGATGCAGTTTCTCCTTCGAGGAGGCACTGTTGCAGGCTGGTATTGATGTGCGTCACATTTCCATGGGATGTAATGTTCCGATGTACAAGACCAATATCGAATGTGAGAAAGCCGGCGTATTTGAGGGACCGGTTGTGTGCAGTATGCGTCCGATGACTCCGGAAAATGCAAAGCTGGCAGCAGAGATCACAGGTCGTTATCCGAATGTACACGGTGCTCCGATCCATATGGGCGATCCGTCCGTGATCGGTATTGCAGATGTAAATAAACCGGATTATGGTGATGCAGTAGAGATTCGCGAGGGCGAGATCCCGGTATTCTGGGCTTGCGGCGTAACTCCGCAGGCAGCAGTAGAACGTGTGAAACCGCCGGTGGTGATCACACATGCGCCGGGACATATGTTTATCACAAATGTGAAGAACACAGAGCTGAATGACTATCTGGAAGTTAAGAAGGAAAAATAAGAAAATGATAAACTGCTCCTAAAATTTAGGGGCAGTTTTGCTTTCCATTTTTTGATAAAAATGATATAATCAAAGGATCAGGTTGAACGTGACCTTAATGTTCGAAAGGAAGGATATTAGTAATGACAGAAAGACAGCAGTTAATTATTAACAACGTTGATGCGCACAAGCAGATGATCGCTGACGCAGAGAGATGGCTCTGGGCACATCCGCAGACAGGCTATACAGAGTGGGAAGCAAATGCGTACATGGCAGAGAAATTCCAGGAGATGGGCTATGAGCTTACAATGGCAGGCAACATTCCGGGATTCTATACAGATGTTGAAACAGGCAAACCGGGTCCGAAGCTTTGTATCATGAGTGAGCTTGATGCTCTTGATATCTCTGCACATCCGGAATCCGTAAACGGTATGACACATTGCTGTGGTCACCACGCACAGGGCGCTGCAATGCTCGGTATCGCAGCTGCATTAAAAGCACCGGGAGCATTAGACGGTCTTTGCGGAAGCATCCGTCTTATGGTAGTTCCGGCTGAGGAGATGATCCAGCTGGCATTCCGTGAGAACCTTCGTAAAGAAGGCGTGATCAGCTACATGGGCGGTAAAGTAGAGTTTATGCACCGTGGATATTTTGAGGGCGTTGATCTTGCTCTTATGGTACACGGCGGCGCAGCAGGCGAGGGCGAGCCGTATGACTTCGGCTGCGGTCTTGGCAACAACGGATGTATGGCAAAAACAATCCGTTTCAAAGGTAAATCCGCACACGCAGGCGGAGCTCCTCATCTTGGCATTAACGCTCAGTATGCAGCAATGCTTGGCCTTCAGGCTTGTAACGATCTTCGTGAAACATTACAGGAGAAAGATACCGTACGTTTCCATCCGATCATGATGGGCGTAAATTGTGCCGTAAATATCATCCCGGATGAGATGAAGATCGAGAGCTATGTTCGCGGCAGAACTCTTGAGGCAATGAAGAGAGAAAATAAAAAATTCAACCGTGCACTGACAGGCGCAGCTCTGGCTATGGGCGCAGGCGTTGAGCTTTGTGACAGACCGGGTTACTCTCCGGAAGTTCATGATAAGAACTTCATGGAACTTGTTGAACAGTGCTGCTGTGACCTTGTAGGTAAAGAGCGAGTTGCATTTGATTATCAGGCATGGAGCACAGGTTCCTCTGACTTCGGCGATCTTACATGCGTAATGCCGGGCGTACAGTTCTTTGCATCCGGTTTAACAGGTGTTTGCCACGGTATCGACTTCCAGGTAGCTGACGTAAATCGTCTCTGCGTAAACGCTGCAAAAGCACAGCTCTTCGTTGCAGAAGCTCTTCTTGCTGACGATGCTGCAAAAGCAAAAGATATCATTGCAAATTACAAACCGCAGTTCGGTTCCATCAAAGAATACTTAACAGCGATCGAAGAGTTAGTTCTCGATAAAGATGCGGTTATTTACGATGAGAACGGAAATGCAACAGTAGATTTCCAGAACTAATCAAATAATAACGGAAGAAGCTTAAGATGTCGGATTGACATTTTTCGTGAAATCTGGTATAAAAGGGTGCGGGCAAAATATGTCCGCACCTTTAAAAATGCCTATATTTAAAGGAAAATCATGAGAAAAAGTACGATTTTTCGTTTAAAAACAGTTGACACACTAGGCAGAGTATTATATAATGTATAACTGTGACATCGGTTAAGAATGCTGCTACCAAAGCCCCGGAAGTAGTATTTGATACGATAAAGAAACGATTAAGAGTATATAGTACAATTCAAACAGGAGGAAAATCCATGAAGAGCTTTATGGCTAGTCCGGCAACAATCGAAAGAAAATGGTATGTAGTTGACGCTACAGGATATACATTAGGACGTTTAGCATCTGAGATCGCTAAAGTTTTAAGAGGTAAACACAAACCGACATTTACACCGCATATGGATTGTGGTGACTACGTAATCGTAGTAAACGCTTCCAAAGTGAAATTCACAGGTAAGAAAATGGATCAGAAGATCTACTACAACCACTCTGATTATGTTGGCGGTATGAGAGAGACAACATTAAGAGAAATGATGGCTAAAAAGCCGGAGAAGGTTGTTGAGTTAGCAGTTAAAGGTATGCTTCCGAAGGGACCGTTAGGTAGAAGTATGTTGACAAAACTTCACGTTTACGCTGGCGCTGATCACGAGCAGGCAGCTCAGAAGCCGGAAGTTTTAGAGATCAAATTTTAATCTAGGTCTGGAAGGAGGAAATTACTATGTCTAAATTATATGGAACAGGAAGAAGAAAAAAATCTATCGCTAGAGTATATCTTGTACCGGGTACAGGTAACATCACAATCAACAAGAGAAGCATTGATGAGTACTTTGGTCTTGAGACATTAAAAGTAACAGTTCGTCAGCCGCTTGCAGCTACAGAGACTCTTGACAAGTTTGACGTTCTTGTAAACGTACACGGTGGTGGTACAACAGGTCAGGCTGGTGCTATCAGACACGGTATCTCCAGAGCACTGCTTCACGCTGATGCTGAGTTCCGTCCGGTTCTTAAGAAAGCTGGTTTCTTAACAAGAGATCCGCGTATGAAAGAAAGAAAGAAACCGGGTCTCAAAGGTGCTCGTCGCGCTCCGCAGTTCTCCAAACGTTAATCGTTTGTTGTGCAAGGAGTTTGTACGCAAAGAGAATTTTACATCCCAGGAAGTTATCTTCCTGGGATTTTTTTGTTTAAAAATGGTTTATGTAAGACGACTATCAGTGACCATTGATCGATCCCTGCATATTATGTAGTAGAAGCAGTCAGATGCTTCTAACGAATCGAAAATGGAGGCTATTATGGCAACTTTTACAAACCAGGCAACCTTAAGATATAATGGGAACATCGTCAATTCTAATATTACTACCGGTGAACTGTTGGAGGTGTTGGCAGCAACCAAAACAGCAGTGATCGACACCTACAATCAGGGATCGGATATCACTTATGTTATTCAGATTGTTAACTCCGGTGCAGCGGCGTTTACAGGACTCTCGATTACGGACAATCTTGGTGAGTATGCATTCGGAGCAGGCACATTGGTACCGTTGGATTACGTGACAGGAAGTGTACAGTACTATGTGAATGGTATCTTGCAGCCGGCCCCGTCAGTGACAGCCGGACCGCCGTTGGTTATCAGCGGACTGAATGTTCCTGCCAATGGAGTGACTACCGTGATCTATGTAGCGAGAGCGAACCAGTATGCACCGCTCGACTTGGCAAGTCTCATTACTAATACCGCAGTGATTAATGGAGGCGGTGTGACTCCAATTACCGTAACAGAAACTGTGACTCCGGAAAGTGGTGCAAGACTTACGATTGCTAAATCTATCAGTCCGGCAGTCATTACAGAAAACAGCCGGCTGACTTATACCTTTGTGATCCAGAACACAGGAAATACTCCGGCAGTTGCAACGGACAATGTTGCGATTACAGATACCTTTAACCCGATCCTGACAGATCTGTCAGTGACATTTAACGGTGTTGTATGGACAGAGACTGTGGACTACACTTATTCGGAAGCAACCGGTGCATTTGCATCTGTACCGGGTCAGATCACAATTCCGGCAGCAACGTATACGCAAGATCCGGTAACAGGCGAGTGGGTCGTTGAACCGGGTGTCGGAGTGCTTACTGTAACAGGAACTGTATAATAAGAGTTGGAAGAGCTTTCACTTTTGCTTACGCAGGAGTGGAAGCTTTTTCCAACCCTAAATTTATAGGTGAATTTTCTCTGACTTCTGCTATTCAGATGGTGTTTTGAAGAATTTGTCATTTATATGTACGATTGTTTTTGTTTAAAAAATATCCGAAAATCTTAAAGAAATGCTTGCGTTTTAATAGAAGATAGGATATTATAGGCGAGGCGCAAAAATGAGATAAGAAAGGAAAAACAAATGAACACAAAAGACGCAATCTATAGTGTAAAAGAGCTCGGTAAGGGCAAAGTGATGATGCTTGGTTTACAGCACATGTTCGCGATGTTTGGTGCAACAGTTCTCGTACCGCTTCTTACCGGACTTGATGTTTCTACAACTCTTTTATTTGCTGGTTTAGGTACATTATTATTCCACTTTATCACAAAGGGTAAAGTACCGGCATTCTTAGGATCCTCCTTCGCATTCTTAGGTGGATATGGAGCGATCGCTCCGCTTTTAGCTGATGGCAGCAGCAACCTTGAAATGATCCCGTATGCTTGCTTCGGCGTTGTATGTGCGGGTCTCGTATATATCGTATTCTCTATCCTGATTAAGGTATTCTCCGCGGAGAAGGTAATGTCCTTCTTCCCGCCGATCGTAACAGGTCCGATCATCATCTCCATCGGTCTGACACTTTCTCAGACAGCGATCGACAGCTGTTCCGCAAACTGGGCAATCGCTCTTGTAGCAATCGTAGTTGTAGTTCTTTGCAACATCTACGGTAAGGGTATGATCAAGATCATCCCGATCTTATTAGGTGTTATCGCATCCTACGCAGCAGCAGTTGTTATGGGTGAAGTTGATTTCACACCGGTTAAAGAGGCAGCTTGGTTCGGTTTCCCGATCAAGATGGAAATGACAGTATTTGCACTGTTCGGCGAGAACTTCGATGCAAACACACTGTTAGCATCTGTTCTTACAATCGTTCCGATCGCTCTTGCTACAATCGTTGAGCACGTTGGTGATATCTCCGCGATCTCCTCTACAACAGGTGTAAACTACATCGAGGAGCCGGGTCTTCACAGAACAATGCTCGGTGACGGTCTTGCAACAATGGTTTCTGCACTGTTCGGTGGTCCGGCTAACACAACATACGGCGAGAACACAGGTGTACTGAACTTATCCAAAGTATACGATCCGGCAGTAGTAAGACTTGCAGCAGTATTTGCGATCATTTTCTCCTTCTGCCCGAAGGTAGCTTCCATCATTCAGATCATGCCGACAGCAACTGTTGGTGGTATCTCCTTAATCCTCTACGGTATGATTTCCGCAGTAGGTGTTCGTAACGTAGTTGAGCATCAGGTTGACTTTACAAAGTCCCGTAACGTAATCATCGCAGCTCTCATCATGGTTCTTTCCATCGGTGTACACTACAGCGCTGCAGGTGCAATCGCATTCCAGGTTGGCGAGATCACAATCTCCCTTTCCGGTCTTGCAACAGGTGCTTTAGTAGGTATCGTTCTCAATGCGATCCTTCCGGATAAAGACTACCGTCTTGATGCATGCTAATTTTTAAATAAGAATTTACTTGAGTGAGTATTCTGCAAAATTGCAGAGTACTCACTTTTTTATTTTCTCAAATAAAAAAGTGGCCATTGCGAAAGCAATGACCACTTGAGTGGACGATTATTTTGTACCGAAGATTCTGTCGCCTGCATCGCCGAGACCCGGGCAGATGTAAGCGTGCTCATTGAGCTGACGATCAAGGTTACCAACGAAGATCTTAACATCCGGATGTTCTGCGTGAAGTCTTTCAACGCCTTCCGGAGCAGCGATTACGCAAAGGAAAGAAATATCTTTGCCGCCGCGCTGTTTGATTAGTTTGATCGCATCAACAGCGGAACCGCCTGTTGCGAGCATCGGGTCAACAACATAGATTCTTCTCTGCTCGATCGGAGACGGAAGCTTGCAGAAGTACTCGTGCGGCTCGAATGTTTCTTCGTCACGGTACATACCGATGTGACCTACTTTTGCAGCCGGCATTAATTTTAAGAGACCGCCTACCATACCAAGGCCTGCTCTTAAGATCGGAACGATTGCCGGTTTCTTACCAGCGATAACCGGGCACATTGCTTTTTCAAGCGGAGTCTCGATCTCGACCTCATCTAACTCTAAATCTTTTAATGCTTCATAACCGATCATCATAGCGATTTCTTCTACGATTGCACGGAATTCGTTTGTTCCTGTGTTTTTGTCACGGATCATAGTTAATTTGTGTTTGATTAACGGATGATCACAGATTGTAATATTCTCAATACCCTTATACATAGAAAATATTCCTTTCTCTAATAGATTATATTAATAGTTTAGAACTTTCTGACCTAGAATGCAAGCTTAATTTACATGTTCTGACACAATACCGCAGGAACCGCGTTCGATCAGTTCCGCATGGAGCAGAAGTGTGCCGATCGGGACATGGTTCAGCTGGCTGGTCAGTGCGCTGAATGCGCTTTTGCCAAGAGATGTACGTTTCTGACGAATCGTGGTCAATGGCGGAGCTGTATATCTGCAGAGCGGGATATCGTCGTATCCCATAATGCTGATATCTTCCGGAACGCGAAGACCAAGCTCCAGACAGTGGATCATAACACTGTGTGCCAGGACGTCATGACTGCATAGGATCGCCGTACAGCCGTTTTCCAGTAAACGCGGAAGGTGATTGGTCAGACAGATGTTTACATGGAAATCTGCGCCCATGACGCTGTCATCCGCGATAAGACCGCTTGCCTGCATGGTTCTGGAAAAGGCATCGTAACGTTTTCTGTATACATGGGAATTGAGGTCGCTGCTGAGATAACCGATCTTCTGATGGCCCAGGGATTGCAGATAATGGACAGCCATTTCAATGCCTTCCTCGTTGTCGATACCAATGGAGGTTACCCTCGGATTTCCCTTAATATAGTTATCGTATAGGATTGCCGGGATCTTGCTTGTGGAAAACTCCGCCAGCCATGGTTCAGATAAAGATAAACCGAGAAGGAAACCGCCACAGTATCCGTTCTGGATCATATAATCGTCATAGTGGCAGTCAAACTGCATCTGTCTGGTCAGCGGGATCACATCCACCAGAAAGCCGGCAGGTTCTGCTGCGATACGGAAGCCGGAGACTACGTCATAACCAAAGTCTTCCGGTTTGGTATATTCCATGTTAATGACAAACAGGGCGATCTTCTGTGAAGGTGCGTTGCGCGGCGCACGGAAATATCCCAGTCTGACAGCAGTTTCCAGAACGGCCTGCTTTGTCTTCTGACTGACATCTTTTGCACCATTCAATGCTTTTGAAACAGTACCTTTCGAAACACCCAGTTCCCTTGCAATATCATCTAACGTAGCCATAATTTTCCCCCTGATCGTAGTGAAACCATTCCCAACAAAATCATTATAACATAGAGTCATTTTGGAAGTAAATACATGTTTTGGAAAAGTTTCGATGAGTTTCGGCGTAAAAGAAACACTGATTTAAGTATGGAAAAATTACTGAATTTATGGTAAAATTGTTGAGCAATATGATGAAATAATGTGGATTGTTTCACATGTATTGACGAAAATACAGAATCGCAATATAGTTGATATCAACAAAACTTTACGAAATCTCTTGTTTTGGAAGGGAAAATCGGACAGGAGAAGGCCCCGGCAAGGGGAGAAGGAGGAAAACGATGCGCTTTCTTTATGGAAAACAGGATATGCGTTCGCTGACAAGAGCACAGGAGAATTTATTCCTGTTGACCAATGGCCTTGGCGGCTATGTGTCTGTCACATCTGCTTATTCCGTACCGCGCTGCGATCAGGGTATTCTTGTGGCGGCGGTTAAGGCTCCGAATGAGCGAATTGTGATGGTTCACCGTATGAGTGAGACTCTGAAGATCGGTGAAAAAGAAGTATTCCTTTCTACTCAAGATTTTGCAGGAAGAACGGCTCCGGAAGACGGTTACCGACATCTGGCAGCGTTCTCCTTTGAATATGCACCGTCCTGGACTTACCAGGTATCCGGTGTTCAGGTGACCAGACAGTGTGCGATGCAGTTTGAGAAAAATGCATCCGCTGTACTTTATTCCATTGAAAACCGTTCTCAGGAACCGTGCACATTATCCGTAGAACCGTTTTTGAAGTTTCTGCCGAAAGAGCAGGCAATGGAGACAAAAAAGAAATTTACATATAAAAACGGAATGATCTCTGACGGAACTTATACGTTGTATGTAAAGACCGATGGAGATACAGAAAAGACAAGACTTCGTACACAGACACTGGCATATCCGGAAGATGCAAAAGACGGACGTCCGGGTAAGGGAATTGCAGCATCCTGCTGTAAGATTTCCAAGACGGTACAGCCTGGTGAAACCATTCAGATGGAAGTCGTATTCTCTATGGAGAAAGAGATGATCTCCGGAAAAGAGATGCTGGCGGAACAGATGGAGCGTCTGAAAGGTCTTCAGGAGGAGTGCAAATTTACAGATCCTGTTGCGAAGCAGCTGGTGATGAGTGCAGATGCGTACATTGCAAGAAGGGATTCTACAGACGGTAAGACGATTCTTGCCGGATACCCGCTGTTCAGTGACTGGGGAAGAGATACGATGATCGCTCTTTCCGGATGTACTCTGGCAGCAGGACGCTATGAGGATGCGAAGAGTATTCTCCGTACATTCCTGGCATATGAGAAGGACGGTCTGGTACCGAATCTGTTCCCGGAAGGTGCTCAGCAGCCGATGTACAACACCGTGGATGCGGCTCTTCTTCTGATCGACTGTGTATGGCAGTATGTGGCTCGTACCAAGGACATGGACTTTGTAAAAGAAGCGTGGCCGGTCATGGAGCGCATTGTTGCCAATTATAAAAAAGGAACCCATCATTCCATCGGAATGGACGTGGACGGTCTGATCTTTGCCGGCGGCGGTCTGGATCAGGTTACATGGATGGACGTATGTGTGCAGGGAATTCTTCCGACACCGCGTCACGGTAAACCGGTTGAGATCAACGCATACTGGTACAATGCACTTTGCATCATGGATCATCTGGCAGGCCAGATGGGACTGGACGGAAAAGAATACCGTGTACTGGCAGAACAGGTGAAAGAATCATTTGTAAAAGCATTTTATATAGAAGAGAAAGGGTATCTGCGAGATGTGATCTCCGGAACAAAGGCGGATGAGCAGCTGCGCTGCAACCAGATCTGGGCAGTGTCCATGCCGTTTACGATGCTTTCTCCGGAGCAGGAGCGCAGTGTGGTAGATACCGTATACCGTCATTTACATACTCCGTGTGGATTGAGAACACTCAGTCCGGAGGATCCGGAGTATCATCCGAATTATGGCGGAGCCCAGTATGACCGTGATATGGCATACCATCAGGGAACGACATGGGTATTCCCGATGGGAGCATATTATCTTGCATACCTGAAAGTGAACGGAAATTCCAAAGAAGCAGCTGCGTACGTAAAAAATCAGCTGAGTGCGATGGAACCGATGATGCGTGAAGGATGTGTGGGACAGCTTCCGGAAATCTATGAGGGCGATTTCCCGACCGAAAGCAAAGGCTGTTTTGCACAGGCATGGAGCGTAGGTGAGATCCTTCGTGTATACGAGGCGATCTACGAGATTGAAAAATAAGACAGATTTATCATAACAACATGAAGGGAGTACGACACATGAAAAGAGATGCAGGCATTTTACTTTCTATTACAAGCCTTCCATCAAAATACGGTATCGGTTGTTTTGACCAGGCCGCATATGATTTTGTAGATTGGTTAGCAGAGGCAGGCCAGAAATACTGGCAGATTCTTCCGTTAGGTTCCACAAGCCACAGCGGAGCATACGATTCACCGTATCAGGCATTTTCTGCATTCGCAGGCAGCCCGTATTTTATCAGCCTGGATGCGCTGGTAGAAGAGGGTGTTTTAACAGCTGAAGAGTGTGAAGCAGCTGAGTTTGGCGATAATGAAGAAAAGATCGATTATGATCTTCTGTTCAAGAATCGTCTTCCGCTCCTGCACAAGGCATATGAGCGCAGCAACATCAGTGAGAATGAGGATTTTGTGAAGTTCACAAAGGAAAACTTCTGGTGGCTGGATGACTATGCATTATTCATGGCAGCAAGAGAGTTCTTCGATGGCAAGGGATGGACTGAGTGGCCGGAAGACCTTCGCATGCACTATGGCTATGCCCTGGATTATTATCGTGAAAAACTGTATTTCGATATCGAATTCCAGAAATACATGCAGTTCAAGTTCTACGAGCAGTGGAGCGCTTTAAAGAAATATGCCAATGACAAACACATCGAGATCGTAGGTGATATTCCGATCTATGTATCTCCGGACGGTTCTGATGTATGGGCAAGCCCGGAACTGTTCCAGTTAGATGAAAATAACAAAATGGTAAATATTGCAGGCTGTCCGCCGGATAATTTCTCTGCAGACGGTCAGGTTTGGGGAAATCCGCTCTACAACTGGGATTATCATAAGAAGACAAACTATCACTGGTGGGTAACAAGACTTTGGTACAGCTTCAAATTATATGACGTGGTACGTATCGATCACTTCAGAGGTTTTGATCAGTACTTCTCTATTCCGGGAAGCACAGGAAAAGCACTGGACGGTCATTGGGAAGACGGCCCGGGCATGGATCTTTTCAACACTCTTGCAAAAGAGCTTGGCGAGAAGAAGTTCATCGCGGAAGACCTTGGTCTTATGACAGACGGTGTTCGTCAGCTGGTAAAAGACAGTGGTTTCCCGAATATGAAAGTTATTCAGTTCGCATTTGATTCCGCTGATATTGGCGGATCCAACGAGTACCTGCCGCACAACTACATCAACAACTGTGTTGTATATACAGGAACTCATGACAATGAGACTATCTATGGCTGGTTCTCCGACTTAGATGAGAAAGAGCAGGCACACATCAGAGAATATCTGGATGATCAGACAACTCCGACAGAGAAGATCCACGAGAAGCTGATCCGTCTTGGCATGCTCTGTGCAGCAGATGTCTGCATCGTTCCGATCCAGGACTGGCTCGGCCTTGACAATTCCGCACGTATGAATACACCGGGTACCGTTGATAATAACTGGACTTGGAGAATGAAAAAGGACCTGATCCCGGAAACTCTCGGTGAAGAGATCCTTGCACTTACAAAACGTTATGGCCGTGCAAACTGGGATGCTCTCAATGCACTGGAAGCAGATGAAGCGGAAGATGAGGAGATCGAGGTTGAGATCGTAGAGATTGAAACTGCAGAGACTGAAGCGGAAAAATAAACAATTCAGATCATCGGAGGGATTAGAAATGAACAGAACATCTGGTATTTTACTTTCTATTACAAGCTTGCCATCCTCTTACGGAATCGGATGTTTCTCGAAGGAAGCCTATCGCTTTGTAGACTGGCTGAAAGAAGCAGGACAGAGCTATTGGCAGATCCTGCCGTTAGGTCCGACCAGTTATGGAGATTCCCCGTATCAGTCTTTCTCTACATTTGCAGGAAATCCGTATTTTATCGATCTGGAAGAGTTGGTAAAAGAGGGGGTTCTCACAAAGGAAGAATGTGACAGCGCTGATTTCGGAACAGACGAGAAAGATATTGATTACGAGAAAATTTATAACAATCGTTATCCGCTTTTAAGAAAAGCATATGAGCGCAGCAGCATCAGTCAGAATCCGGAATATCAGAAATTCCTGGAGACGAATCACTGGTGGCTGTCTGATTATGCTCTGTTCATGGCTTTGAAAGATCGTTTTGGAGGCGCGCCGTGGACGGAGTGGCCGGAGGATATCCGTTTCCGTTACGGATATTCCATGGATTATTATCGTGAGGAACTTTATTTTGATATTGAGTTCCAGATGTATTTACAGTTTAAGTTCACACAGCAGTGGGGAGCATTAAAAACCTATGCAAACAGCAAGGGCGTGCAGATCATCGGAGATATTCCGATCTATGTAGCCATGGACAGTGCAGATGCATGGGCAAATCCGGAACTGTTTCAGTTAGATAAGGACAATGTTCCGCTGGCGATCGCAGGCTGTCCGCCGGACGGTTTTTCTGCCATTGGTCAGCTTTGGGGCAATCCGCTTTATCGCTGGGACTATCATAAAGACACTGGCTATGCATGGTGGATGTCCAGACTTTGGTATTGCTTCAATATGTACGATGTGGTACGTATCGACCATTTCCGTGGCTTTGACGAGTATTTCTCTATCCCATACGGTGCAGAGACTGCAAAGGGCGGTCACTGGGAACAGGGCCCGGGCATGTCCTTATTCAATCGAATGAAAGAGGTTCTCGGAGAGCGTGCAGTGATCGCAGAAGATCTTGGATACATGACGGATACGGTAAAACAGCTGGTGGCTGACAGCGGTTTCCCGGGTATGAAGGTGTTAGAGTTTGCTTTTGATGCCAGAGACACAGGAAATGCCAGCGATTATCTGCCGCATAACTACGGAAGAAACTGTGTTGCATACACAGGAACTCATGACAATGAGACTCTGACCGGATGGTTCAAAAACATCTCGGATGAAGAGAGAGCAATGACCAGAGATTATTTAAACGATCATCATTCATCTGATGAAGAGATCTACTGGAATATCATTCATCTTGTTATGAGAAGCCATGCAGACATGTGTATCATTCCGATGCAGGACTATCTTGGATACGATAACTCTGCGAGAATGAATCAGCCGTCTACTGTTGGAATTAACTGGAGATGGAGGATCACGGAAGCGGAGATGGATGAAAAGATGAAGACAGAGATCCGAACACTGACCAGAAGATTTGGACGTCTTGCACATCAGTGGGAAAAAGAACTGGATTCAACAAATTGATCAAAGAAAAATAGCAAAGAGCTGTGGGATGATGTGATATCATCTCGCAGCTCTTTTTAAAGAGGAGGATTAGTCGCATGCACGTGTCAGAACAGTAGCGGAAATCGGGGCGACTTCTACTTTGCCTGCTTTCTGTGCAATAGAATCTGTACCTGCCATATCATCGTGGATCATGAGGTCCCAGTTTCCTGTCGGAAGATCAACAGAAACTGCCTCGGAAGATGCGTTGAAGATCAGGAAGATTTCCTGAGTTCCGTCCAGTACACGGAACAGAACAACCTGGTGATTTCTGAACGGGATCATCTGGACAGAATTGAAAACGTCTTTGCGGTACTGATTGCGCAGCGCATTGTGCGCCTTGCGGAATGCGATCAGACCACGGTAATAGTTGATGGTCTTGCTGTGTTCCGGTTTGGAAAGATTTTCCCAACGGATCGCATTAACTTCATCCGATGAGCGGTAACTGTTTTCATCGAAACCGCCGTCGCCATCCGGTTTTGTGCGGAGCATTTCTTCTCCGGCATGGAAAAACGGAACACCCTGGGACAGGATGGAAAATGCCGCTGCCAGGCGATTCATACGGATGCGGTCTGCTTCGGATGCATCCGGAGCAGTCAGCGCGATACGGTCAAATAAGGTATGGTTATCGTGGCAGGAAACATAGTTAATGCACTGGTACGGTTCAGCTGCCCATGTCGGCATACCCATAAAGCATGCATTCAGGATCTCTTTGGATGTCGGAGCTCCATTGATATAGCCAGGAGCATCGTGAACCTGGATCTTGCCGCGAAGCAGATCACGAATGGTGTCATTGAAGAATGAAAACGCCGGCATCTTTGTGGAATTTGGCTGGATTGCCAGTTCAATATCCTGTTTGGTCAGTTCTGTCGGCATATCCCAGCCTTCGCCGTAGAAGATCACGTTCGGATGTTTCTTATGAACTTCTGTTGTGATCTCATTCATGGTCTGAACATCGATCAGGCCAACCAGATCGAAGCGGAAACCGTCGATGTGGTACTCATCCGCCCAATAGCAAACGCTGTCAACCAGATATTTGCGAACCATGTTGCGCTCAGAAGCAGTATCATTGCCGCAGATGGAACCGTTAGACCAGATGCCTTCTGCGTTGATACGGCTGAAATAACCCGGAACGATCTTATTGAAGCAGAATTCCGGTCCGTCATAAACGTGGTTGTAAACCACATCCATAACCACGCTGAGGCCGTTGTCGTGGAGTGTCTTGATCATCTGCTTCATCTCGGAAACACGAGTTGCACCGTGGTGCGGGTCAGTAGAGAAAGAGCCTTCCGGAGTGTTGAAGTTAACCGGGTCATAGCCCCAGTTGTACTGCGGAAGCGGGAGGCTTTCATCTGTAAAACCGTAATCGTATACCGGAAGAAGATGGATGTGTGTGACACCTAACTCTTTGATATAATCCAAACCGGTAGAGAGTCCGTCAGGATTCTTTGTGCCTGTCTCAGCCAGTCCGAGGAATTTTCCTTTATTTTGGATACCGGAAGCTTCGTTCATACTCAGATCACGGACATGCAGCTCATAAATGACAGCATCTGTGATCGCTTTGCCAAAATTCGGATCTTTGTCCTGATCCCAGCCTTCCGGATCAGTGGAACGAAGATCCATGATCATGGCGCGGTAACCGTTAACACCGGTAGTACGTGCGTATGGATCACAGGCTTCTACATCCTGATCCTCGACATGTACCAGATATGTATAATAAATTCCGTTCAGATCTCCTGTTTTTGTGGCTGTCCAGGTTCCCTGAACATCACGGGACATGGAAACTGATCCGATCTTATCGTTCTTTTCCGGTTCTCCGCTTTCGTACAGGTTGATGATAACGGAGTCGGCAGTCGGTGCCCAGAGGCGGAATGTGGTCTGTTCTTTGGACCAAGTCACACCAAGATCTGTACCTGTGTAGGTATATGCTTTTTCAAAATCTGCAGAATTATAAATCTCAAACATATTTTTGTTCTCCCTTTATGATAGTATTCATGACAGTCTGATATGATAAATCATAGCACAATGTGTCCGGATTTGCAAAATAAAAGTTTCGTTGTTTTTCGTTAAAGCAAAAGATTGGTCAAACAATACAAAATCAGGAATGAAAATTATGATAAATGCCGAAAAAAATGGTTCAAACGAATGGATGTTGACGCCAAATGGGAAAAAGAATATACTAAACAATACGAAACAAAAAACACTATACTATAGAAGGAGAGAGGTTACTATATGGCTAAAGTTTTATTAGATAAAAGCAAACGTGACTGGTGGAAGTCTGCGGTGTTTTATCAGATCTATCCGAAGAGCTTTCAGGATACAACCGGAAGCGGTGTCGGTGATCTGCGTGGAATCATCTCCAAACTGGACTACCTGGAGAACCTGGGAATTGACGGAATCTGGCTTTCTCCGGTGTGTGCATCTCCGCAGGTAGACAACGGATACGACATTTCCGACTATTGTGCGATCGATCCGATGTTCGGTACGATGGAAGATATGGAAGAACTGATCGCGGAAGGAAAAAAACGCGGAATTTCCATTATTTTCGACTTGGTACTGAACCACAGTTCTGATCAGCACAAATGGTTTAAAGAAGCATTAAAAGGAAAAGATAACCCATATCATGATTACTATATTTGGAGAGAGGGCGATGAGAACACTCCTCCAAATGACATGAGAGCAACTTTTGGCGGCTCTGCATGGACCTATGTACCGGAACTGAAAGAATGGTATTTCCATCAGTTCGCAGTGGAACAGCCGGACCTGAACTGGGAAAATCCAAAGATGCGTGAAGACATTTATAAGATGATCCGTTTCTGGGTAGAGAAAGGTATCGAGGGATTCCGTCTGGACGTGATCGATCAGATCGGTAAAGACCCGGATCTCCAGATTACCTGCAACGGACCGAAGCTTCATGATTATTTTAGAGAGTTATCTGCCAAAGCATTTATTGAGGAAGGCATTGTGTCTGTCGGAGAAGCTTGGGGTGCCAATACAGAACGTGCAAAACTGTACAGTGCACCGGACGGAAGCGAACTTTCCATGGTGTTCCAGTTTGAACATATCTGTCTGGATCAGGAGCCGGGCAAGGATAAATGGGACATGATCCCGCTGAGCCTTCCGAAGTTAAAAGACTGTTACCGTCGCTGGCAGCAGGAACTTCACGGCTGCGGTTGGAACAGTCTGTTCTTCAACAACCATGATCTTCCGCGTGTCGTATCCCGTTGGGGCAATGACAAAGAGTACCGCGTGGAATCTGCAAAGATGCTGGCTACTATGCTTCATGGTATGGAGGGAACTCCGTACATTTATCAGGGCGAGGAGCTTGGCATGACAAATATCTGCCTGCCAATCGAGAAGCATGTAGATCTGGAGACTCTGAATGTTTATAAAGAGCGTGTGGGGCTTGGATATGATCCGGAAGAAGTGATGAAATCCATCCATGCGAGAAGTCGTGATAACGGACGTACACCGATGCAGTGGACGGATGGATTGAATGGCGGATTTACAGAAGGAACTCCGTGGGTTTCTGTAAATGAAAATTACAAAGAGATCAACGCAGAGGCAGCTCTGAAGGATCTGGATTCTGTATTTTATTATTACAAGAAACTGATCGACCTTCGCAAGACATATCCGGTATTCAGCGACGGAAGCTTTACACTGCTTTGTCCGGAAGATGAAAAGGTATTTGCTTATACACGTGATACCGAGAATGCTCATATGCTGGTTGTCTGCAACTTTACAGGTGAGACTCTTGAGTTCGAAATTCCGGAAGAATATCACGGTTCCGAGATGCTGATCGGCAACTACAGCGAATATGCACCGGAGCTTCGTCCGTACGAGGCTGTAATTCTCTATTATGAGGGATAAAAAACGAAATATTTACGAAACATTTTGCGTATATAAAAGCGAAAACGATCTGTATCAGTGAGTTTGGCAAAAAGGAAAGTAAACACTGCATTGTCTGGATAAAAACATGAAAAATTATACAAAAAATCAACCATTTATCGGTTGACGTTCGTCAATGTAAAGTGCTATACTTTACTCAATATGTTTATAAAAGTTTTATGAGTTTCGTAAAAGTTTAGAAAGAACATATTATTTAATATTTCTAACCAGGAGGTATAGTAAAATGAAAAAATT
>JAFYOD010000049.1 GCA_017556515.1 Lachnospiraceae bacterium | reverse complement strand
CAGGCATATGAGCAGGTGGTAAGCGGTGTTGAAGCTGCGAAACTGCAGGTAAAGGGTCTTCAGCTGGCATATGACGCGCAGATGGACGGAACCATTGTAAAAGCACCGATCAGCGGCCGTCTGGAGTCCTTCAGTGTGGTCGAGAAAAATATGCTCAGTGCAGGCATGGTTGGTGTGATCTCCAGTGAAGGAAGCAAGACGGTGAATTTCGCAGTATCCGAACGCGTACAGAAGGGAATTAAAGTAGGTGATCCGTTTACGGTAGAGAAGAATGGTCTGGAGTATCATGGTACGATCACAGAAGTTGGCACTATGGTAGATATGCAGACAGGCCTCTTTATGGTAAAAGCGGCTTTAGAGAATGCAGAAGGCATTGCCAACGGAAGCATGGTGAAATTATATGTAACAGCTCAGAAAGCAGAAGATGTTCTGACTGTACCGGCCAATGCAGTAAACTATGACGACGGAAACGCGTTTGTATATACTTATGACTCTGAAACAGGTCTTGCAACAAAAGTGTTCGTAGAAGACGGTCTTGTGGACGCAGAAAGAATTGAGATCGAATCCGGTCTGGATTACGATGATCAGATCATCGTTTCCTGGACAAGAGAACTTTACGACGGTGCGTCTGTTGTGGCAGAATTTGCAGAATAATAAGGAGGCGTGATTTATGGGCTTAACGAAATCCGTATTAAGACGACCGGTCACGACTCTGATCGTGGTCCTGTGTCTGATCGTGTTTGGCTTTACTTCCATCGTTACGAATAAGATGGAACTGATGTCTGAGATCAACATGCCGATGTTGATCATCAGTGCGATCTATCCGGGAGCAAGTCCGGAAGACGTAGAAGAATTGGTTGTAAAAGAAATAGAAGATTCAGTCGGAACGCTTTCCGGCGTGGAAACTATTTCAAGTACATCCAGTGAAAACTATGGTATTGTAATCCTTTCTTACGAGTATGGAACCGATATCAATGAGGCATATGATGAGCTAAAGAAAAAGATCGATGCGCTGGATACCGTACTTCCGGATGATGTCGATACACCGTCGATCATTGAATTAGATATCAATGACCTGACTTCTCTTACCATTGCAGTTAACAATGAAAGCGTGAGCAACCTTTACAACTATGTGGCCAACAGTGTTGTTCCGCAGATCGAAAAACTTGGCTGTGTAGCCAATGTCAATATCAGCGGCGGTCGTGCGGAATATGTCCGCATCGAACTGATCCCGGAGAAATTATCCCAGTACCGTATGAGCATGAGCTCGGTTGCAACCGCGATCGCAACAGCCAACTTTGCGATGCCACTGGGTAATACTACGGTTGGTACAAGAAATCTCTCTGTGACCAGTGGTGTCGATTTTGATACGGTAGACTTATTGAAACAGATCCCGATCACTTTGGGAAATGGCAATATTATCTATATGGAAGACATTGCCAATATTTATCTGGCTCTGGAGGAGCAGACTTCTATTGGTCGTTATAATGGTGCAGAAACCGTTTCACTTGCAATCAATAAAAACCAGGACAATACCGATATTGAGGTGTCCAGAGAAGTATTAGCGGTGCTCGATGAGATGATGGAAGAGGACCCAAACCTCAATATCGAAGTGATCAATGACAACAGTAAACTGATCGTACAGTCTCTGGAAACTGTTATGCAGACCATGGTAACTGCGGTTCTCGTTGCGATGACGATCATTTATATTTTCCTTGGTGATATAAAGGCATCTTTGATCGTCGGAACTTCCATTCCGGTATCCGTTTTATCTACCTTGGTTGCAGTAAAAGTGGCAGGATTCTCCCTGAACATTATTACCCTCGGTAGTATGGTCGTTGGTATCGGTATGATGGTAGATAACTCCATCGTTGTATTGGAAAGCTGCTTTAGAACCACAGCCGGCGGCGGTTTTGTGGAGGCAAGAAAGGCAGCCCTTGAGGGTACCAGAAGAGTCTTCCAGTCCATTCTTGGCGGTACAGCAACCACTTGCGTTGTATTTCTTCCGCTTGCAGTTATGGACGGACTTTCCGGACAGTTATTCCAGCCGCT
>JAFYOD010000344.1 GCA_017556515.1 Lachnospiraceae bacterium | reverse complement strand
TGTCGTCACGCGTTCTTTCTCTTCCGCGATCAGAGCATTGACATATTCAACCTCTTCTTTTAAATCTCTTGCAGAAAGGAGGAGACATCCCTGACTGCGAATGATGAGCTGCTCCAGTCCATCAGAAGTTGCAACCGTCACACGATATTTGCCGCCGATTTTGTGAGCCAGCTTCTCGATATACTGGTCCGCCGTCTCCGCTTCTTTTGTATATACCACATTAATGTTGTGGTATTTGCTGGCACTTCCGATATTTCCTGTCACCTTATAAGCATCGAACACAACAATCAGAGTACATTTTTTATAACCCTGATAATTGCAAAGAATGTCCATCAGACGATATCGGGCGCCGTCAATATTTACTTTTGCCAGTTCATTGAGCTCTTCCCAGGCAAAAATAATGTTATATCCGTCGACCAGAAGGTATTCTCCGTCCACATCATCCTCTTTTTTCGGCTGGTTGTACTTTCCATGATTTTCCGGACGGATCACACGTTTTGCTTCTCCTGCCGCCTGCTGCTTCTGTCGTTTTGATTCACCGTATGTGCGGAAAAAGATTTCCTGGAGTTCTTTATCTTCATAATAAGATGCAGACAGCTTTGGCGCACTTTTAGCAGCTGTCACGCCATTGATACTGCTTGCTCCGACAACTTGTGGAGTTTCTTTGTTCTCCACAACAGTCTCCGGAGGCAAGTCAATTCCGGCCGCACGACGTTTTGCCAGTGGACTTTCCACATGCATGTAATTCTTTACTTCATCCCACGGCACCACAAATCCGGCCCCGTGTGCACAGAATACAGAACCTGCAGGATCCTGGAAATCCATGTCAAAATCATATCCAATACGTGCGATCACTTCTTCTTCGTTGTGACAAGGCTCGTATCCTTTCAGGCTGACGATCATTCGTCCACGTCCCTTTGTATAAGAAATCACTTCCCTCTGGTAGTCACGCATGTTGACAACCGGAGCACTTCCTTCCAGGATCGCCATATCATCTTCCTGTCTTGGTGCATCGAATTTACCCTGCATACGTTCGACATCCGCCATAGCTCGTCCGATCGACTCCGCAGGAACTTCCAGACGAAATGCATAATATGGTTCTAACAATCTGCATCCGGCCTCTTTTAGTCCCTGACGTACCGCACGGTACGTAGACTGACGGAAATCTCCGCCTTCCGTATGTTTTAAATGTGAACGGCCGGCTACGATCGTGATCTTCATGTCCGTAATCTCCGAGCCGGTCAGCACACCGCGATGACGTTTTTCTTCCAAATGAGTCATGATCAAACGCTGCCAGTTGAGCGCCAGATCATCCTCACTGCAGTCTGCTTCAAACACTAGACCGCTGCCCGGTTCCAATGGCTCCATCAGCAGGTGAACTTCCGCATAATGACGCAAAGGTTCATAGTGACCCACGCCTTCTACCGGTCTTGCGATCGTTTCTTTGTATACAATATTACCGCTGCCAAACTCCACATCCACATTAAAACGATCTTTAATCTGGCTTTTCAAGATCTCCATCTGCACATCGCCCATTACCTGCGCCTGAATCTCAGCCAGAACCTCATTCCAAACAATGTGAAGCTGTGGATCTTCCTCCTCCAACAAACGAAGATTCTTGAGCATGGTATGGGCATCGTATCCCGCCGGAAGAATGACCTGATAGGTCAATACCGGCTCCAATAGCGGACTTCCGGTCTCCTTTTCCACGCCATATCCCTGTCCCGGTTTCGTAAGCGCCGGACCTGTGATCACACAGATGGTTCCTGCTTCCACTTCATTTGCCATCTCAAACTTCGTTCCGGAATAAATACGAATCTGGTTAATTTTCTCAGGTTCAGTTCCCTCTTCCACATCTTCAGTTAAGAAACTTTTCACCTTCAGACTTCCGCCAGTGATCTTCAGATGTGTCAGTCGGTTTCCCTGATCGTCTCGGGAAATCTTAAATACTTTTGCACCAAACTGTTCCGGATAAGAT
>JAFYOD010000343.1 GCA_017556515.1 Lachnospiraceae bacterium | reverse complement strand
TAACACATCTCTTTTTCTTTGTCAACAACTTTTTTCAAGTTTTTTTAAAAAGTTTTTTGACTCAAATCAGAATGTTTCGAGCTGACCGCTTTCCGCAGCCAGCTCGATTATAATATCACCAGTGTTTCCAAATGTCAACACTTTTTTTAATTTTTTTGATAACTTTTTTGAGAACGTATTTCGCGAATTCCCTCCAGTATAATTTCTCTCGCCTCTTTAGCCTTTTCTTTCGGCAAAGGCTCGATACCTTCTAATGGATATGCAATGCCCAGTTCTTTATACTTTAAAATGCCCATGGTATGATAAGGAAGAACATCTAATGCTTTTAAATTTGAAAGTTTTCCAATAAACCGCCCCAAATTCATCAAATGCTGCGGCTCATCTGTGATCCCTGGAACAATCACATGGCGAATCCATACAGGGATTCTTTTTCCTGCCAGATATTCTGCAAATGCGAAAATACCCGCATTATCCTGACCCGTTAATATACGGTGCTTTTCCGGATCGGTGTGTTTAATATCCAACATCACCAAATCCACTTCATCCATCAGCTGATCAAGCTTCCTGTTATAAGAAGTCTCTCCAGGCCGATAAGTAATCCCCGAAGTATCTATACAGGTATGAATTCCCCGTTTTTTTGCAAGGCGAAACAAATCCAGCAAAAAATCAATCTGCAAAAGAGGTTCTCCGCCAGTCACGGTAATCCCTCCGGTTGCATAAAACGGTCGATTCTTCTCATACAATGCAATTATTTCATCCGGCGTCATCTGATCGCCTTTATTTACCTGCCAGGTGTCCGGATTATGACAATATTGACATCGCATCGGACACCCCTGCATAAACACAACCAATCGAATTCCCGGACCATCAACCGTTCCAAAACTTTCTATGGAATGTATATAGCCCTTCATTGTATTATCCCAAAAGATTATATCTGATCATGGAACGTTCTGGAGATAACCTCATCCTGCTGCTCTTTTGTAAGTTTTACAAAATTTACAGCATAACCACTTACACGTACTGTAAGCTGCGGATATTTCTCCGGATGTGCCTGTGCATCCAGAAGTGTTTCTTTTGTAAATACGTTTACATTTAAGTGATGACCGCCTTTTGTTACATAGCCATCAAGGAGTCCCACAAGATTATCAATCTGATTCTGCGTTGCTGCCATATTATTTTCTCCTTTTTCTATTACTCTGCAAATTCGCTGTTATCTCCATCGAGTCCTTCAAAAAGGGTCGGTGAGAAACAAGCACCTCCTGCACAGTCCAAATCAACCTCAATATCACCTGCAAAGATCTGATCTTCTTTGCCAAGTGCTCCTGGAATGATAGAGAAGGTATTGGAAATTCCATCCTGCGCATCAATAAACGGAAGCTTAGAAACAGAAGCCAGAGATGCGACTGCACCATGTGTATCTCTTCTGTGCATTGGATTCGCTCCCGGCGCAAAAGCTTCGCCCTTCTTACGTCCATCCGGTGTGGAACCTGTTGCTTTTCCATAAACCACATTAGAAGTAATGGTAAGAATAGAAGTTGTCGGAATACCGTCTCTATAAGTATGGAATTTTCTGATATGCTCCATAAACATATGAACAATCTCTCTTGCAATAGAATCTACTCTGTCATCATCATTTCCATATTTCGGGAAATCACCCTCTACTTCATAGTCTACTGCCAGACCTTTTTCATCACGAATCACTTTTACTTTTGCATATTTAATTGCAGACAGAGAATCAGCTACCACAGAAAGACCTGCAATACCAGTTGCAAACCATCTGGTTACATTCTTATCATGAAGTGCCAT
>JAFYOD010000342.1 GCA_017556515.1 Lachnospiraceae bacterium | reverse complement strand
TGTGTGCAGCAGTTATGCTGGCAGGAAAATGGCTGGTATTTCTTCCGCTGCTTGTAAGACTGATGGTTCAGATTCTGATCGGTGTGGCAGTTTATGCTGTGCTGGCAGGAGTATTTCGATTAGAGAGTTTCCGATTCTGTCGGGATGGCCTGCGTGCGATGACAGGAGGGAAACGTGAGGAGGCGAGATAGTCGATGAGAGAGACGATTCTTGTAACTGCGATCGGGTCTTTTTCAGCTGTGACCGTGATCGAGTCCCTGAAAAAAGACGGTTACCGTGTGGTCGGATGCGATATTTATCCGGCGGAATGGGTAGCCAATTCTCAGATTGTAGATGTGTTCTATAAAGCCCCGTATGCGACAAACAGACCGGCATATGAGGAATTTGTAAAAACGGTCTGTAAAGAAGAGGAAGTGGCATATATTATGCCGCTTACGGATGTGGAAATTGATCTGTTCAGAGCTTGGACGACTGCAGCGGAAGATACCGGTGCAGTTGTTTGCATGTCTGAACGTAAGATGTTAGACATCATTCGAGACAAAAAAGTGCTGGAGGAGTATCTGACTCCGATGGAAATCTGCGATACGATCCCGGGAACTTTGTTATCCGATGTGGTTTCCGAGGTAAACTTAAAGCCGGATTATCCGCTTGTGATCAAACCGATCGACGGCCGCAGCAGTCAGGGCCTTCATATTGTGAAGAATGCGAAGGAGATGGAGTTTGTAACAGCACTTTGTGGTGATGACCTGAGCCATTATCTGGTTCAGCCAAAGATTTCCGGACCGATCATTACGGTTGATGTGGTGAGAAATCCGGAAACAGAGGAATGCGTGTGCATTCCGAGAAGGGAACTGCTCCGCACACCGAACGGAGCCGGAACTTCCGTGTATGTATTTAAGAATGTGCATCTGGAACGACAGTGCAAAGCGATCGCAAAAGCGCTCGATATTCGTGGATGTGTTAATTTTGAATTTGTAGAAGAGCAGGAACCGACAGAGCCAAACAGTACAGGCAAATGGAGATTTTTGGAGTGTAATCCGAGATTTTCCGGCGGACTGGCATTTTCGGCTGTGGCAGGATATGAGATGGTGCGAAACCACTTGAACTGCTTTAAGGGGATCGGACTGGAGCCGGAAGGTGAGATCCGTGATCAGTATGTTGCGAGACGGTACACAGAGTTTGTGACGGGGTGAGAATAATGGAAATCAAAAAACATGAAAAACCGGTATTGGTAACACGCTCCTCGCTGCCTCCGCTGGAAGAATACGTGGAGATGCTGAAACCGATCTGGGAAAGTGCGTGGCTGACCAATATGGGAAGTTATCACGAAGAGTTCAAAGCGCAGCTTGCAGATTACCTGAAAGCAGAGCAGCTGGAATTGTTCGTCAACGGTCATATGGCGCTGGAACTTGGTATTCAGGCTCTAAAGCTGGAGGGTGAAGTGATCACGACTCCGTTCACCTTTGCGTCTACGACCCATGCGATCGTGCGAAACGGACTGACTCCGGTATTTTGTGATATTAATGAAAACGATTATACGATGGATGCGGATAAGATCGAAAGTCTGATCACAGAGAAGACTTGTGCGATCGCTCCTGTTCATGTATATGGAAATATTTGCGATGTAGAAAAGATCCAGGAGATCGCAGACCGTCATGGTTTAAAAGTGATCTACGATGCTGCCCATACCTTTGGAGAAACCTACGATGGTGTTGGTGTTGCGAACTTTGGTGACATCTCCATGTTCAGTCTTCATGCGACCAAGGTATTCCACAGCATTGAGGGAGGCATTATTTCTTTCCGTGATCCGGAACTGAAAGATCTTTTGTATCAGTTAAAGAACTTTGGAATTACCGGGTATGAGAGTGTGGAGTATGTAGGTTCCAACGGTAAGATGAATGAATTTCAGGCAGCTATGGGTCTTTGCAATCTGCGTCATCTGGATGGAGAGATCGCGAAGAGAAAGGTGCTTGTAGAGCGTTACCGTGAGCGTTTATCCGGAGTTCCGGGAATCCGACTCTGTGAGGAAAATCCACGCGTGAAATCCAACTATGCATATATGCCGGTGGTATTTGACGGATATGCGGC
>JAFYOD010000341.1 GCA_017556515.1 Lachnospiraceae bacterium | reverse complement strand
GACTTTCTTTATATGCTTGCAGTTTCTTCGCAGTCTCTGCCTCCATCTCTGCTGTGAGATTCTGCTTCGGACTTGCGATTACCACAGATTCATAAGGATTGTCCAACAGATATGTCTCGATCAATCCTTCAAAATAACCTTCATCAACACCTGCTTTTAATGCAGCAAATGTTTCTTCGTATTCCAGATGCATCATCGGATCGCCGCCGTACAGCCAGCTGTCCAGACACTGGAGACCGTACATCAGTCCCTTCGGTGCAGAACCAAAGTCTGCCTCACGGTACTGGAATTCGTAATAATTGATACCTGCGCGGACACTCTTCTTGTCCAGACCGCATGCTGCCAGTTTTCTTAATGTGCCTTTGACAACTGCAAGGAACTCACCCTTCTGCTCTTTGTTGGCATTTTTTGCCACAACAGAGAAATACGGCTGTAAGATGCCGCTTTCGTAGCCGCCCATGATATCGTCACCGATCTCGGCATCCAGAAGAGCTTTCTTTAACGGTGCGCCCGGAGTATCAAGTAATACATATTCTAAGATCTGGAATGCAATATACTCTTTCGGAGAAAGTTCATTTCCGGCAGAAGTATTGACGGAAAGATAAGTTGCGTTTTCCAGACTTTCATTTTCAGATACAGAATAGAAAATCTCAGTTTCGATCGGCTCTGCAAATGCCTTCTGAACCTGAATCTCGGAATCAATTTCCTGACGATCGTATTTTCCAAGATATTCTTTATCCATCCACTCCAGTTTCTCAGCAAAATCCATATCTCCGTAAAGGTAGATATAGCTGTTGGACGGATGATAATATTTCTTATAAAATGCCAGATAATCTTCGTATGTCAGTGCTGTGATCTCTTCCGGATCTCCGCCGGATTCGAATGCATAGCAAGTATCCGGGAACATGACTGCTTTGATGTGGCGGTCTAACACACTCTCCGGAGAAGAGAATGCACCTTTCATCTCATTGTAAACCACACCATTGTATGTCAGCTCTCCGTCCGGCTCTTCTAACTCATAGTGCCAGCCTTCCTGCATGAAGATCTTCTTTTCTTTACTGATGTTCGGATTCAGAACTGCATCCAGATAAACATCCATCAGATTCTGGAAATCCGCATCGTTACAGCTCGCGATCGGATAAACAGTCTTATCCGGATATGTCATCGCATTTAAAAATGTGTTCAGAGAACCTTTCACCAGTTCCACAAACGGATCCTTTACCGGGAATTTATCTGAACCACAAAGGACTGTATGCTCAATGATATGCGGAACACCGGTACTGTCCTGAGGCGGAGTACGGAATCCTGCAAAGAATACTTTGTTGTCATCCTCTGCACTCATAAGGAACACCTTCGCTCCTGTTTTCTTGTGTTCTAATATATATCCAATTGAGTTCAGTTCTTTGATCTCACGCTCTTCCACAAACTCGTATGCTTCAAGCGCTCTCAATTTCACACTCTGATCTAACATTAACAAAAAATTCCTTTCAATTATTCCCTCTGATGCTTACATGTTTCCCATGAACTTGTCTTTCAAGATCGCGAAACATTCCCTGACACAAAGGTGTAAGAACAGGATCGGGTCCGATTTTGCCGCGATTCCGCTCACATTTTGAATTCCCGCGTGCTTTGCGATCGATTTTGCCCTAAGCACATGGAAATTGCTGGTCACGATACCCACACGGATCGTTACCTCCTCATCCGGCGGAGATAAGTAGCCGGACCTGGACATCAGATCGCGGATCCAGCCTCTGCGGGCCTTCTCACGCTCATCGATGATCATCTTGCTGTATATAATATTTTCATATGTGCTGGCAGACTGCTCCTCTTTGATCATCTGATATTCCGGTACTCCGCGCTTTTTCAGATACTCGTACATAACTTCCGCCTCTGAAACATGCTCGTCTCCGTTTTTACCTCCGGATAGAATGAATACCGTATTGGGATGAACCTGCGCATACTCATAAGCCTTGTCCAAACGACGCTCCAAAGTCTTACTGATCTTTCCATTCTGGACCTGATATCCGAGAACGACCACATAATCCGTACTTTGCTTCTCCAATGAAAAGAAATGAAATCCCATAGTCAGCTCCACAATGATAAAGATCGCAAAAATCGCTGCAAAGAAAGTCATCGCAGATACTTCCAGACGGATCGGTACTCTATGTCGGAACAGTGGAAAAAAGTGAACAACCACTCCGATCAGTGCCAGCAAAGCTGCAAGGATCAGCCAGATTACAGACATGGAAGTTCCGATGCCGGAATACACAATGATCACACCATAATAGATCAGACAGAATATTGCCAGGCTGCCGAATATTGATGCCATATCTGTAACCTCCTTTCCTTGCTTTCATAAGGGAAGTCCCTTAGTCTTCTTTCTTTCTGAGGATATCGTACTGGTCAGCCTTCTCACTTAAGTCAATGAAAAGGATCTGCTTCGGATGCGGAGCGCTCTCCTGGCTCACGCCTTCTTCTGTATAGATACCGCGTACTTCAGCCAGAACGTTTCTTCCGTCCGGCTTCATGATCTCAATTGTCTCACCAACAGAGAATTTATTTTTCTGCTCGATCTTAGCAAAACCACGCTCATCGTTGCACTCAACTGTGCCGAGATAGATGTAGTTCTTTACATAAGTATTGCTGTCGTAGATCTGAGTATCACTGTTCGGTTTGTCGAAGTAGAAACCTGTTGTAAATTCACGGTATGTGCATTTACCGATCTCTTCTTTGTACCATTCCATGTTTGCGTAATATTTTTCCGGGCTCTCGTTGTAGTCATCGATCGCCTTACGGTAAGTTCTTGCAACAGTCGCCACATAAAGTGCTGTTTTCATACGGCCCTCGATCTTGAAGCTGTCGATTCCGGCCTCGATCATCTCCGGCACATGCTCGATCATGCAAAGATCCTTGGAGTTGAAAATATATGTGCCGCGCTCGTTCTCAAATACCGGAAGGTACTCGCCCGGTCTTGTCTCTTCCTGGATCGCAAAGTCCATATCGTCGCGGAGAACGGATCTCTGACCCTCTTTCTCTGCTGCGAATACATTGTATTTCCATCTGCACGGATGTGTGCATGCACCCTGATTTGCATCACGGCCTACAAAGAAGTTACTGAGCAGGCAGCGGCCGGAGTAAGAAATACACATAGCTCCATGCATGAAGCTCTCGATCTGCATATCCTCCGGGATATGATCACGGATCTCACGGATCTCTTTTAAGGAAAGCTCACGCGCTGTTACCACACGCTGCGCACCCATCTGATGCCAGAACAGGAATGTTCCCCAGTTTGTATTGTTTGCCTGTGTACTGATATGGATCTCCATATCCGGAAGTACGCGTCTTGCGATCGCAAACACACCCGGATCAGAAATGATCAGGGCATCCGGACCGATCTCTTTTAATTCTTCAAAATATTTCTCTACGCCCGGAAGATCATCGTTGTGTGCCAGGATGTTGGCTGTGATAAATACACGTACACCATGCTCGTGAGCAAATTTGATACCCTCTTTGATTTCTTCGTTTGTAAAGTTCTTCGCTTTTGCACGAAGACCGAATGCTTCACCGCCAAGGTAAACTGCGTCTGCACCAAAGATTACCGCAGTTTTTAATACATCTAAACTACCTGCCGGAACTAAAAGCTCTGTTTTTCTCATGTTTATTTCCTTTCTTTCAAAACACTGATCGCCACACCGTCTCCGATCGGCAAAATCGTTGTCTCCAGTTCTTCTCTATGTTTCAAAGTATATAAATACTCTCTCATTCGCACATGAATGGTTCTGTCACGACGCTCTACTGCATAACGGGACTCTACGATTGTTCCGTCCTGCAGAACATTGTCGGACATCAAGACTCCGCCCGGGGCCAGAAGTCGAATGATATCCGGCAGCCAGTGAATGTACTGGCCTTTGGCTGCGTCCATAAAAATAAAATCATATTCCCCTGTCAGACCGGCAAGGATCTCTCCCGCGTCACCTTCTAACAGCGTAATTTTATCTTCCACCCCTGCTTTCGCAAAATTTGCCTTTGCGATCGGGATACGTTTTTCGAATTTTTCAATGGTTGTAATGTGGGCATCGGCCGGCATTACGCGTGTCATCAATAAAGCCGAATAGCCGACCGCAGTTCCGACTTCCAGAATGCGCACCGGCTGTTTCATTGCCACCATAGTTTTTAAAAGAGCTGCCGTCTCCCTGCGGATGATCGGCACAAAGGATTCCACCGCTTCTTTCTGGATCGCATCAAGGATCTCTCCGTCTCCGGAGTCCAGTGAATTGATATAAGCGGTAATACGTTCATCCGTAATCATCATTTATCTCCTTCAGGAG
>JAFYOD010000340.1 GCA_017556515.1 Lachnospiraceae bacterium | reverse complement strand
CAGTTGATGATATCGATCTTCTCGCCGCGAAGTTCGTTTACGATCGCGTTAACACGAGCACCGTTAAGACCTACGCATGCGCCAACCGGATCAACGTTCGGATCCTTGGAGCTAACCGCGATCTTTGTTCTGGAACCTGCCTCACGTGCGATCGCACGGATCTCAACTGTACCGTCACGTACTTCTGCGATCTCAGCCTCGAACAGTCTTCTTACGAGATCCGGATGTGTACGGGATACGGAGATTCTCGGTCCCTTCGGGTTATCCTTAACTTCGAGGATATATAATTTGATACGCTCAGTTCTCTGGAATACTTCGCCTTTAACCTGCTCGGACTCCGGTAAGATCGCATCGATCTTGCCAAGGTCTACGCTCACGTTTCTTCCGATGTAGCGCTGAACAATACCTGTAACAACTTCTTTCTCTTTACACTGCCACTCATTGAGCTGAGACTTTCTGCTCTCTTCGCGGATCTTCTGTAAGATCACGTTCTTTGCGTTCTGAGTTGCGATACGGCCAAATTCACGAGAGTTGATCTCAACCTGAACGATATCTCCGATCTGGAATCTTGCAGCTCTCATTCTTGCATCTGCAAGGCTGATCTGAGTTACCGGATCCTCAACAACTTCAACAACTTCTTTTTCTGCGTATACAGAATAGTCGCAGCCTTCGCGGTCGATCACTACCTTTACATTATCAGCTTTGCCAAAGTGGTTCTTGCAAGCTGTAATGAGGGAATTTTCGATGGCCTCGAGCAATGTTTCTTTGCTGATGTTATATTCCTTTTCCAGGACATCCATTGCTCCCCACAGTTCCTTGTTCATTTTTTATCCTCCTTTAAAAATCGAATGCCAGACGAATTAAGGCAATATCTTTTCTATCAAATGTAGTTGTAGATCCATCTTCATACTGGATCGTAACAGTTTTCTCATCGTAAGCGCAGAGTGCTCCGCTGAAATCTTTCTGACGGTCGATCGCACGGTATAACTTAATGTCAACCTGCTCGCCCATACTTCTCTTGAAGTCTTTCTCCTTCTTAAGCGGTCTTCCAAGACCCGGAGAACTTACCTCCAGAATATAGCTGTCATCGATGAAATCCTTTTCATCCAGCCAATCACTTAACTTTCTGGATACCAGCTCACAGTCATCTACTGTGAAACCACCCTCTTTGTCAATGTACGCTCTCAGGTACCACATACCTGCCTCTTTCACGTACTCGACGTCAACCAGCTCAAAGTTGTGCTCTTCCATGATCGGAAGTAAATATGCTTCAACTCTGCTTTCGTAGGTGTCTCTCTTAGCCATATCCGTTCCACCACCTTTCGCAAAAGATATAAAACGAAAGAGTGGACCGTTTGTTTCGTCCACTCTTTTTTGCCAGTTACTTATAATATCACCACTATACTATCACATTGTTCAAGAAAATGCAAGCGGTTTTTTCAATCGTTTCCTTAGCTTTACACCCATCCATAAGACCGTTTCACGGCTTTATCCCAGCCTTCCACCATCTCTGCGCGCTTTTCCTCATCGATCTGCGGTTCAAATGTTCGGTCGATCGCCCAATTCTTTCTTACTTCCTCTTTATCTTTCCAATAGCCCACTGCCAGGCCCGCCAGGTACGCAGCGCCCATAGCTGTCGTCTCTACACAACACGGTCTCTTGACCGGAGCATTGATGATATCAGACTGGGTCTGCATCAGATAATTGTTCGCACATGCACCGCCATCCACCTTCAAAGCTGCCAGTTTAATGCCGGAATCTGCCTCCATCGCTTTCAGGACATCATTCGCTTGATAACACAATGAATCCAGTGTCGCACGGATAATATGATAACGGTTCACACCACGGGTCAGCCCAAGGATCGCGCCTCGTGCATACTGATCCCAATGCGGAGCACCAAGTCCTGTAAATGCCGGAACCACGTAGCATCCGTTGGT
>JAFYOD010000339.1 GCA_017556515.1 Lachnospiraceae bacterium | reverse complement strand
GGTGGTCTGGCACTGTTCCTGTTCGGAATGGATGTTATGGGTGATGGCCTTGAGAAGGCATCCGGCGGCCGCCTGGAGAAGATCCTGGAAAAGCTGACAGCGAATAAGCTGATGGCTGTAATCTTAGGTGCAGGTGTTACTGCAGTGATCCAGTCTTCTTCTGCAACAACAGTTATGGTTGTTGGTTTTGTAAACTCCGGTATCATGAAACTGGAGCAGGCAGTTGGTATCATCATGGGTGCCAACGTAGGTACTACAATGACATCCTGGCTGCTTAGTTTGACAGGACTTGAAGGCGGAAACTTCGTTGTTAAGATGTTAAAGCCGTCTTCTTTTGCACCGATCCTTGCTGTGATCGGTATTGTATTCACAATGTTCTTAAAGAAAAATGAGCAGAAGAAAAACCTCGGTGCGGTTCTTCTTGGTTTTATGGTTCTTATGACTGGTATGGATATGATGAGCGGTGCAGTAAAACCGTTAGCAAATGTTCCGGAATTTACAGCGCTGTTTACTATGTTCTCTAACCCGATCCTTGGTCTGTTAGTAGGTGCCCTTGTTACAGCGATCATTCAGAGTTCCTCTGCATCCGTCGGTATCTTACAGGCGTTATCTGCAACAGGTGCGATCACATTCGGCAGTGCGCTTCCGATCATCATGGGCCAGAACATCGGTACTTGTGCGACAGCACTTATTTCCGGTCTTGGTGCAAGCAAAAATGCGAGACGTACATCTTTGGTACATCTGTACTTCAACGTAATTGGTACGGTTGCATTTCTTATCGTGTTCTATGCGATTAATAATTTTGTGGAATTTGGATTCATGAGCGGACCGGCAACAGCATTTAATATTGCGATCATTCATACCATCTTTAACTTATTTGCAACAGTGATCCTTCTTCCGTTCTCCAACTTACTGGTGAAGATGGCATGTGCAACCATTAAAGATGATCCGATCGCGGAGGCAGAGCCGACAGCAGAAGAGAAGGCATTCCGCCTTTTGGACCCGCGTTTCCTTAAGACACCGGGTTATGCCGTTGACCAGTGTAAGCTGACAGCGGTTGATATGGCGAAGCATGCCAAAGATGGTCTTCTTATGTCTCTTGAACTGTTAGAGAATTTTGATGAAGATAAGGCTAAGAGAGTAAAAGAACTGGAAGATCTTGTAGACCGTTATGAGGATGAGCTTGGTTCCTACATGGTTAAACTGAGCCACGAGTCCTTATCCAAATATGACAGCCACACAATCTCCCTTCTTCTTCATAGTATCGGAGATTTAGAGCGTATTTCTGACCACAGCATGAACATCTTAACTGCAGCGGAAGAGATGCGTGATAAAGGAATGGTATTCTCCGCAGAAGGTAAAGCTGAGTTAACAGTATTCGTAAATGCTGTTCGTGAGATCCTTGATCTTACAGTAAGCGCATTTGAGAAAAACGATCTCAAGAAAGCTGCTTTTGTTGAGCCGCTCGAAGAGGTTATTGATGATATCAATACTGCAGTGAAGGCAAACCATATCAAACGTCTTCAGAAGGGTATCTGTACGATCGAGCAGGGCTTCGTACTTTCCGATATTTCTACAAACTTAGAGCGTGTAGCTGACCATTGTTCCAACATCGCGATCACAGTTGTTGAGATCGATAGAGACGGATTCGATGCACATGGCTACCTTGAGAGCTTAAAGAAAGAAAACGATCCGCAGTTCATCGGACTGGTTGAGAACTACCGTAAGAAATATGCACTTCCGAAAGCAGAAGCTGCAATTTAATTAGAGATAACATTTAGGAAAGGAGGACCAGAATGGCACTGATCTATGCTGTCGAGGATGATAAAAATATCCTGGAGATTGAAATGTTTGCATTGAAGAACAGTGGTTACCAGGTAGAGGGATTCGAATCGGCTCGGGAGTTTTATAAGCGATTAGAAACACGGATGCCTGAGTTGGTCCTTCTGGATGTGATGCTTCCGGATCAGGATGGGCTTGAGATCGTGAAAGAGCTCAGAAAACGTCCGGAGACAAGAAAGCTGCCTATCATTATGGTGACGGCGAAAACTTCTGAAATTGATAAGGTGAAGGGACTGGACATGGGGGCAGATGATTATCTGACGAAACCGTTTGGAGTGATGGAATTGATCGCCCGTGTGAAAGCCATTCTCAGAAGGACGGTTGAGGAGGATAAATTCTTGGGCGTCGGCGATGTGTTTCTGGATGATGAGAAACGCATGGTCTATGTACATGGAGAGCCTTGCACTTTGACTTTTAAAGAATATGAACTATTGAAGTTATTACTTCATCATTCCGGCGTTGTTGTAAGCCGTGAGATCATTTTAGACCGTGTCTGGGGCATCGACTTTGAAGGTGAATCCCGGACGCTGGATATGCACATCCGAACTTTGAGACAGAAGCTGGGAGAGGCAGGAACTATGATCCGCACGGTGCGAAATGTCGGTTACGTGATTGAGTAGACGGAGAGATATATGAAACGGAAGATACAATTGGAACTTCTGGCAACATCAGCGTTGGCGATCGTGCTAACGCTGTTGTTTGCTTTATATGTATTTTATGGATTATTTCAAAAGCAGGTCGTAAATGATCTGCGGGAGGATGCGTTGGCGTTTCAGTCACTGCATGTATTTGAGTCTGTAGATGAAATTCATCCGGATATCTATGCTTTGGGAGGAGAGAACCTTCGTATTACAGTTGTAGATGCAGACGGAACGGTTCTGTTTGATACGGATGCGGATTCCACAGCAATGGAAAATCATATGAACCGACCGGAGATCCAAGATGCTTTTGTAAATGGAGAAGCGAGTGCCAGCCGTGTATCTGAGACGATGGCTAAGACATCGTTCTACTATGCAACGCGCCTGGAGAATGGAACCGTTATGCGAGTATCTCGTTTGGCGGATAGCTTTTGGGCGGTTCTTCAGAATGTATTTCCGTCTGTTCTGGGAGTATCCGGGATCTTATTCGCTCTTTGTATTGTACTGTCCAATTATTTTACAAGGAGCATTGTAAAACCGATTGAAAAAATTGCAGAAAATTTATCAGAGCCGGGAGTGGAAGTTCCGTATAGAGAATTGACCCCGTTCATTGCGACGATTCGCCAGCAGCACGAAGATATTTTAAAAAATGCCCAGATGCGTCAGGAGTTTACGGCAAACGTATCTCATGAATTAAAAACGCCTCTGACAGCAATTTCCGGATATGCAGAACTGATTGAGCATGGCATGGCAAATAAGGAAACTGCGGAACGCTTCGCAGGAGAGATCCATAAAAATGCAGCAAGATTGTTATCTCTCATCAATGATATCATTCAGCTTTCACAGCTTGACGGCGGAAAGAAACAAATGGAATATGTGAATCTGGATCTGTTTGCTCTGGCAGAGGAATGCGTTTCCATGCTGGCCTTAAATGCGCAAAAGCAGAATGTTAGTATGCAGGTGCAGGGAAAGTGTTCCATGGTCATGGCAGATAAGCAGCTGATGGAAGAACTGGTTTACAATCTGTGTGACAATGCGATCCGCTATAATAACCGCGGCGGTTCTGTGACCGTGACAGTAGGGCAGGAATGTGGGCACACGTACCTTGTGGTAAAGGATACGGGAATCGGTATTTCTAAACAAAACCAGGAAAGAGTGTTTGAACGTTTTTATCGCGTGGATAAGAGCCGCTCTAAGGCGACCGGAGGAACCGGACTGGGACTGGCGATCGTAAAACACATCGTAGCTCAGC
>JAFYOD010000338.1 GCA_017556515.1 Lachnospiraceae bacterium | reverse complement strand
CAAAAAAATGGAAAACTGGACAGCAGAACCAAATATGCATAAAGATATCACATGATAGATGGTATCTATATATGAAAACAATGGATTTCTTACACATAAAAGAACTCAATTGTCACAACGGTTGTGTTTAGTGTGAATGAGTAGTGTGATTTTGTGGTTTGCAACACGCTAGAATGTCCAAAAAGCTCACGCCTAATCACTTCATGTATTGGATTATCTAATATCCATTGACTATAAAAATCAAAAATCCAAGACAAGCAAGCATTTCCATCGAGAAATCTCCTGTCATCCCGGGACTCTTTTTGTTGCCAAGTTAGCTCAATTAACTCCACACTTAGTTTATAATCCCAGAAAAAACAGGATACGCATCCCTGCGTATCCTGCCTTAAAACACTTAATTGTAAATGACTGTATTCAATTGTAATTTTAAATTATAACTGCGGGCCTGCAGCTACTAATGCCTGACCTGCCTCGTTGCCTGTGAACTTAACGAAGTTCTTGATGAAACGATTTGCAAGATCAACTGCTTTCTCTTCCCACTGAGAAGCATCTGCGTATGTATTGCGCGGATCAAGGATGTTTGTGTCTACGCCCGGAAGCTCTGTCGGAACAGCGAAGTTGAAGTACGGGATTGTCTTTGTCTCAGCTGTCTCGATGGAACCGTTAAGGATAGCATCGATGATACCACGTGTATCTTTGATGGAGATACGTTTGCCAGTTCCGTTCCAACCTGTGTTTACTAAGTAAGCTTTGGAACCGTTAGCTTCCATCTTCTTAACTAATTCTTCTGCATATTTTGTCGGGTGCAGCTCAAGGAACGGCTGACCGAAGCATGCGGAGAATGTCGGTGTCGGCTCTGTGATACCACGCTCTGTACCAGCAAGTTTTGCTGTGAAACCAGATAAGAAGTAGTATTTTGTCTGTTCCGGTGTAAGGATGGATACCGGCGGAAGTACGCCGAATGCATCTGCGGAAAGGAAAATTACGTTCTTAGCTGCCGGAGCGGAAGATACCGGACGAACGATATTGTTGATGTGCTGGATCGGGTAAGAAACACGTGTGTTTTCTGTTACTGTCTGATCTGCGAAATCAACTTTACCTTCAGCGTCAACTGCTACGTTCTCAAGAAGAGCATCTCTTCTGATTGCATTGTAGATATCCGGCTCAGACTCTTTGCTGAGGTTGATAACTTTTGCATAGCAGCCACCTTCGAAGTTGAAGATACCATTGTCATCCCAGCCGTGCTCGTCATCACCTACAAGGAGACGTTTCGGGTCTGTGGATAATGTTGTCTTACCTGTACCGGAAAGACCGAAGAATACTGCTGTATTCTCGCCGTTCATGTCAGCGTTTGCGGAGCAGTGCATGGAAGCGATGCCCTTTAACGGGAGGAAGTAGTTCATCATGGAGAAGAGACCTTTCTTCATCTCGCCGCCGTACCATGTGTTAAGGATAACCTGTTCTTTGCTTGTTACGTTGAATGCAACAGCTGTCTCGGAGTTAAGACCTAACTCTTTGTAGTTCTCAACTTTTGCTTTGGATGCGCAGTAAACTACGAAATCCGGTGTGAAGTTCTCAAGCTCTTCTGCAGACGGTTTGATGAACATGTTTGTTACAAAGTGTGCCTGCCAAGCTACTTCCATAACGAAACGAACAGCAAGTCTTGTGTCCTTGTTGGAACCACAGAATGCATCTACAACAAAAAGTCTTTTGCCGGAAAGCTGTTTCTGTGCAAGGCCTTTTAACTCTGCCCATACGTCTTCGCTGATCGGATGGTTATCATTCTTGTATTCATCAGATGTCCACCAAACAGTATCTTTGGAGTTTGCGTCCATAACGATATATTTGTCTTTCGGGGAACGACCTGTATAAATACCTGTCATAACGTTTACTGCACCAAGTTCTGTTAACTGTGCTTTCTCATAACCTTCTAAATCGCTCTTCATCTCCTCTTCGAATAATAACTCGTAGGACGGATTGTGAACGATCTCAGTAGCACCGAGAATACCATAATTCTCTAAGTTGATCATAGCCATTTTTCATAACCTCTTTTCTTTTTTGTTGCCGTACATCGGAACAGAGACTAGGGATATCTCTGTCCTGGTGAAAAGCGTTAACAATTAAGTTGCCATAATTATACAAGATAATCTTAAAAAAGTATAGACCAAATACTTTGTATCTTCGTATTTTTTAAGGTACATTTTTTCCTTAAAAATCAAGAAAAACTGCGGTCAGATCTCTCTGCCGCAGTCTGTTATGCTTACTCTTCTGTTGTTGCTTTTACGGAAATCGGCTCGATCTCGTCGTCTTCAAAGAAATCATCATCGAATTCATCTTCGAAATCATCTTCAAAATCTTCCAGATAATCCGGTGTAAAGAAACGATATACTGCATATGCGATCGCTGCGATCGCTGCTACTGCACCGATGATAGCGAGGATCCAGAGGATACAATTTTTCTGTTTCTCTTCCTCTTCCTTTTTGTTCAGGAAATCATTCAGTCTGGAAAGATTAATCATTTCTTCCATCTTTGCTAAAGCATCTTTGCTCATTGTATCAATCTTACTAAAATCAAATCTGTTCATATCCCACGCATCCTTTCCACGTAATAAAATCGGAAAATTTTATTCCTTTGAAACAGTATAACATTATTTTCGCAATTTTACTATCCTATTTTTCACTTTTCAGGATCTTTTTGCAAAAATCAGATCTTTTTCAGTTTTGCAAACGATGCAAACATCTTTCGAACTCCCATATTGTCAAACTCAACTGTCACTTCGTAGTCCTTGCCTCCGTCCACAACACTCTTTACCGTACCATTTCCGAAACGCATATGGTTGACGCGGTCGCCCGGACCATAATCTAGAGCAGCGGCTTTCTGGATCGTGTAGATACTTCCATAAGAAGGTTTTTTAGGCTCTGGCTTAACAGATTTGGAAGTATAAGAACTGCTCTTCTGACCAAACAGACTGATCCCTTCAGAGCGTGTATTCCACGGTAAACCACTGTCTTCATATTCGCTCTGGACACGACGTCTGGAGTAGATGGAGTTTTCCTGCTCCAGTCTTTCAACGAATTCTTCCGGTAATTCCTGAAGGAAACGGCTTGGTTTCTCATATCGTGTCTCACCTTTGATCATACGCTGTCTGGCTGCAGTCAGCATCAGCTCCTGTTCTGCACGGGTAATTCCAACATAGCAGAGTCTGCGTTCTTCTTCCAGCGATTCCGGATTTTCCTGCATTGCCATCATGCTCGGAAACAAACCTTCCTCCATACCTGTCAGGTAAACGCGTGGAAATTCAAGACCCTTGGCCGCATGCAGAGTCATCAGGATCACACGGTCTTCAGATTCATCCATGCTGTCGATGTCTGCTACTAATGCCACTTCTTCTAAAAATCCATCGAGAGTAGGCTCATCAGCATCCTCCCAATAGGAAACTGCTTTGCTGACAAGTTCATCGATATTCTGAAGGCGAGTTTCTGCTTCTACCTCACCTTCCTCCTGCAGTTCCTCTTTATATCCGGTCGATGTAAGGATTTCTTCAATCACGTCCTGGATCGATTCCCCATCACGAAGCATACAGCGGAATCTGCCGATCTCATCTGTAAATTTATCGATCTTGGCCGCAGTTTTTCCGATACCCGGTACTGCTGCTATGCGAAGAAGTGTATCATAGAAATTCATCTCATGTTCCATAGCAAAGAGATTGATCTTTCCGACTGTCGTAGCACCAATTCCTCGTTTTGGAACATTGATGATACGCTGCACCGCAAGATCATCACGACCGTTGGCAATGGTCTTTAAATAAGCAAGGATATCCTTGATTTCTTTTCTCTGATAGAAGTTTACTCCTCCTACCAGTCTATAAGGAACATTATATGCAATGCATTTCTCTTCTATGATTCGGGACTGGGCATTGGTACGGTACAGAACAGCATAATCCTTCCAGGAACCACCCTGTTTGATCATATCTTTTACAATTCCTTCTGCCTCATCATATGCGGTATCAAACACCTTAATGCGAACGCGGTTTCCCTCCGGATTCTCTGTCCAGAGTGTTTTATCTTTTCTTCCGGAGTTATTGCGGATCACTCCGTTCGCTGCACCTAAGATCGTTCTTGTAGAGCGATAGTTCTGTTCCAATTTGATCACTCGTGCACCCGGAAATGTCTCCTCGAAATTTAAAATATTGCGAATATTGGCTCCGCGGAAACTATAGATCGACTGATCATCATCTCCCACGACGCAAATATTTCCATACTTTCGTGCAAGCTGACTCACCAGTTTGAACTGTGCGGTATTGGTATCCTGATACTCATCCACCATGATATATCGGAACTTCTCCTGATAATAATCCAGGATCTCCGGGTTATTATCAAAAAGTTCTACTGTTTTTACAAGAAGATCATCGAAATCCAGAGCATTGTTCTTTTTTAACTGGTTCTGGTATTCCCGATACAGCTCTGCAATCTTCTGATCTCGGTAATTTCCGTTGATCCTCGCATTCACCGTAAACTCTTCCGGACTGATCAGTTCATTTTTTGCAGCAGAAATAATGCCGAGGACTCCGCGCTCTTTATACTGCTTTGTGTTGACATCCAGATTTTTGAAAATCTGCTTCATTAGTGTTTTTTGGTCATCTGTATCATAGATAGAAAAACTGGAATCGTATCCCAGATTCTCTATAAATCTGCGTAAAATACGGACACAGAGTGAGTGGAACGTGCTTACCCATACACTGTCTGCACCATATTCCACAAGAGTATTGACACGTTCACGCATCTCTCCCGCGGCTTTGTTTGTAAATGTAATGGCGAGAATATTCCACGGCGCCACACCTTTTTCTTCAATTAAATAAGCGACTCTGTGAGTCAACGCTCTCGTTTTTCCCGAACCTGCACCGGCCAGGATCAATAAAGGTCCTTCTGTATGTAAAACAGCTTCTTGCTGCATCGGATTTAATGTATGCAAACGATTCATTCATCATTCCCCTTATTACTTCTATTCACATTTTTCTTAATCGGACTTTTATTATAGCAGATTCGTCTTCTTCTGTCCAATAATTTCGAACATATATTCTTATCGAAAAGCCTTTTTCCTACTTGCCATCTGGTATCAAAAAATATATAATAGAGAAGATTGAAAGGAGTTTTTCTATATGAAAACTAACGATGAACGTTTAGATCAATTATTTGAACTGTTACGTAAACTTGAGTATATCGACGCGAAAGATATTCCAAACATCGACTTATATATGGATCAGGTCACCACATTTATGGAAAGTCATCTGGGTGCGATGAAGCGCTACGATGAAGACAAGATCCTCACCAAAACGATGATCAACAACTATGCGAAGAATAACCTTCTTCCTTCTCCGGTTAAGAAAAAATACACCCAGGAACATATGATCCTTCTGGTGTTTATCTACTATTTCAAGAACCTGCTGAACTTTAATGATATCGAAACGATCCTTTCCTCTATTACAGAAAACCATTTCGGTGAAGAGCAGCTTCCGTTAGTAGATGTTTATACCGAGGTATTTACTCTGGAACATCAACAGATGATCAACCTGATGCGCGATGTAAAGCAGAAATTCAGAGCCGCAGGAAAAACCTTCCAACAGGTAGAGGATGAGCGTTCCAAGGAGGAATTACAACTCTTCGCTTTTATCTGTGAGCTGGCCTTTGACGTCTATCTGAAAAAGCGTATGATCGAACAGCTCTGCGACGAACTTCGTGCAGAAAATCCGGATCCAAAGAAGAAATAAAAGAACCGCTGTCTCTTTTGATAGACAGCGGTTTTGTTTTTTAGTATTCTTTTTAGTATTCTTTTTGTCTTTTAGTATTCTTTTTTGTTATAATCTTTTTATTTTTCTTCGTTCTGGTAACCAAGACGCTTGAAAACCATATCATAGCCATCGTTACCATAGTTTAAAGAACGATTTACTCGGCTGATCGTAGCAGTTGAAGCACCTGTGCGTTCTGCGATATCCAGATAAGTTTTCTTTTCTCTGAGCATTTTCGCTACTTCGTATCTCTGGGATAAGGATAATAATTCATTTACTGTACATACATCCTCAAAAAACGCATAGCACTCTTCCGGCGTATTCAATGTAAGAATTGCCTCGAAAAGATGATCTACTGCTTCAGTCTTGATTTTTTTATTCATGCCTGTGTTCCCCTTCTATTTTTATTTTTTACTTTTCTATTTTGCAACTCTAATTCGTTATGCTTTTCATATTTTAACACACTAAAGTGTTTTCGTCTAGTACTTTAATCACAAAGCATAAACTTTTCTACAACTTTTCCGACACCGTCATCGTTGTTGGAGTCTGTGATGTAATTTGCAATCTTTCGTACCGGAAGAACTGCATTCTCCATCGCCACACCGAGACCTGCGAATTCGATCATTGTAAGATCATTGTAACCGTCACCGCAGGCGATCATCTCCTCTCGTGTCATTCCGATCACTTCCAGAAGACGTTCTAAGCTCTGTGCTTTATCGATTCCCTTAGGAAGGATTTCCAGGAAAAACGGTTCTGACCGATATACACTGAAGTTTCTGCCCAATGCGGCTTTCACTCGCGGTTCCACCATTGCTAAATAGTCTCCGTCATCCAGCATAAGAAACTTGGGCACCTGGAAATTTAAATAATCTTTGGTATTCTCTACTTCCACCAAAGGCATATGAGTGATCCAGCTCTCTTTCTGTCCGTACTCATTTTCTTTGTTGTTTGTGACAATATGTTCTCCCTCATATGTAAGGAAATCCACACGATGTTCTTCTGCCAGCTCAATGATCTTTTTATTGGATTCTACCGGAAGCAGTTTTGCAAACATAACTTCTTTTGTCTTGCAGTTGATGATCATGCCTCCATTGAAGGATAAGATAAATCCGCCAAAATCCTGCAAACAAAGTTCTTCTGCAAGAGGTGTTACACCCGGTGTCGGACGGCCGGACGCCAATACAACTTTCTTTCCACGCCTCTGAGCCTCCATAAGCGCTTCCTTGGTTCGTGGTGTGATCACTTTGTCGCGATTCGTAAGTGTACCGTCCAGATCCAGAACGATAATGTTGTACTTTTGTTTTTCCATACGCTCTTCATCCTTTATATTATTTCCAAATTTTTCTTGATCTATAACATCACTTTGCCCTAATATCTATTTTACACACTAAAGTGTGAAAGGTCAATAACAAAAAAGAAAGCTTCTACGTTTATAGAAGCTTTCTTGACTTATTCACGTATAATTACATTTTCTCACCCGGGATAGCCGGAACTGCATCTTCCGGAACCGGACAATAATAACCGCCGAAACGTTTCATCTTCGCTTCGTATTCATCTTTTGCAGCCTGTAATACATCCGGTTTCTCGAACAGATCAATGGCTGTTGCCGCAAGAACTTTACCCGCAAGGATCATGCCCTTATGAGAGATCGCTGTGTTGCCACAGGATACGTTCTGCCAAGAGTGACCCGGTGTCCATGCCGGCCAAGTTGCTGTACCGATCTGTGCTGTCGGAACGAGCCAGCTGCAGTCACCAACGTCTGTGGAACCCATGCTCTGTTTCTCAGAATATAAGTACGGGATCAGGAAATTGTTGATCGGTGCTGTTCCGTGTTCGGATGCTTTGTCTACGAACTCCCAGATTTCCTGGCTGTCCTGTGTTGCAGCACCCGGAAGTTTTGTTGGTTTCATTTCAACAGATTCATTGATTGCTTTTGCATATGCGATCTCTTCCTCTGTATATGTCGGAAGCTCGATCTGACTGAAATTCTCCCAAAGTAAGGACTCCAGTGCTTTATTCGGAACTGTATTGGAACAGCCGTCGATAAATCTCTTCTGCATTGTTGTTTCAGTCATCATAGCTGCTGCCTGCGCGATTGTATCTACACGCTTCTGAAGAGCCAGAGCATCTTTCGCCCACATGGAACGTACCATGTAGAGAACCTGAGCTCTCGGCTGTACTACGTTCGGAGAATCTCCGCCTGCATCTGTGATGGAATAATGGATTCTTGCGCCATCCGGCATATGCTCACGAAGGAACTGTACACCAATATTCATAAGCTCTACTGCATCAAGTGCGGAACGGCCCTTGTCCGGAGCACCTGCTGCGTGAGAAGCTACACCTGTAAATTTATATTCGGACTGAATACATGTGTTGCAAGAACCACTTGTAACCTGGTTTGCATTGCCCGGATGCCATGTAAGTGCTGCATCACACTCTTTAAATACACCGTCACGAGCCATAAATGCCTTTGTTGCAGCACCTTCCTCACCCGGACATCCGTAAAGGATCACAGTACCATTACCTTCACCTTTTCCTTCCAAGTATTTTTTCACTGCAAATGCAGCTGCCATCGCGCCTGCACCGAGAAGGTGGTGGCCACATCCATGTCCGTTTCCGTTTGCAACCAATTCTTCTCTTTCAGCAGAACCGGATACCTGGGAAAGGCCTGTTAATGCATCATACTCTGCTAAAATACCGATTACCGGTTTTCCGGAACCGTAAACAGCACGGAATGCTGTTTCAATATTGCAGAACGGTTTCTCAACTGTGAAACCCTCTTTTGTCAGTACTTCCACGTATAAATCGCTGGATTTGAACTCTCTTAAAGAAAGTTCCGCATACTCCCAGATCTTGTCAGATGTATCAATGATCACATCTGCCTTTTCATCGATGTAGCTAAGGATCTGTTTTTTTGCATCTGTCATGTTGATTACCCCCATTTTATAAATACCCTCTGCATCCCATCGATTGTATGAAACGCAGAAAGCACCGGAACCTCTCGCAAGTCTCCGGTGCTCATTCATTCTTTTTCAGTATTGCTTAGTATAATACCTTACTCAGGAACTCTTTTGTACGCGGGTTCTGCGGATGGTTAAATACCTCATCCGGAGTACCTTTCTCTGCAATGATACCGCCGTCCATGAAGAATACACGGTCGGAAATCTCTTTTGCAAAGCCCATCTCGTGGGTTACGATTACAGTTGTCATACCACTCTTAACCAGATCTTTGATAACGAAAAGAACTTCGCCTACCATCTCCGGGTCAAGTGCGGATGTCGGCTCGTCAAACAGCATTACTTCCGGCTCCATAGCAAGAGCACGAACGATTGCAAGACGCTGTTTCTGACCACCGGATAATTTCTTCGGGAACTGGTCGATCTTATCTAAAAGACCAACACGGTTTAACAGTTCTTTACACATCTCATCTGCTTCTGCCTGTGTTTTCTTTTTCAGAAGAACCGGAGCAAGAGTGATGTTTTTGCCAACTGTCAGGTTATTAAATACATTGAAGTGCTGGAATACCATACCCATTTTCTGACGGTGGATATTGATATCTACATTCTTCGCAGTAATGTCTACATCATTGAAATAAATATGACCGGAGTTCGGAACTTCCAGAAGGTTTAAGCAGCGTAAGAATGTACTTTTACCGCCGCCGGACGGACCGATCACGGATACTACTTCACCTTTGGAGATATGCTCGGTAACGCCTTTTAATACATGAAGGCTTCCGAAAGATTTATGTAAGTCTTCTACACGGATAATTTCCTTACCATTAGCGCTCACTAGCATTCAACCTCCTCTCTAATAAAGCGATCAGCTTGGATAAAATAAATGTTAATAAGAAGTAAATGATACCTACGATTGTAAGCGGCTCAAGTACACGGTATGTAATACCGTTGATTGTCTTGAACTGAGTCATAAGCTCGCCGATGAAGAATGTAGATGCCAGGGATGTCTCTTTTACGATCGCGATGAACTCGTTACAAAGAGCCGGCAGAATATTCTTAACCGCCTGCGGGATAACAATGTGGATCATAGTCTGTGTGCTGTTAAGACCAAGGGAACGAGCCGCCTCTGTCTGACCGTTATCAACAGCCTGAATACCGGCACGAACGATCTCACACACATAAGCTGTGGAGTTTACACAACATGCTACAAGTACACATGCAAACTCACTGAGTTCCAGGAACGGAAGCCAGCCCGGAAGCATGAAATAGAAGAAATACAGCTGTAAGAGGATCGGTGTACCACGGATAATCTCAACATATGCTGTTACAAGCCACTGAAGCGGTTTGAATGTACAGCGACGAAGCAGCGCCAAAATAGAACCTGTCACAGTACTGATCGCTACAGTCAGCAAGCCCATATACACAGTCATCCAAAGACCATGTAAGAACAGATGGCTGTATTTGGACCATACCTGGGCCATTACTCTTAAAAATTCCATATGGGAATTCTCCTTTCATTCATTAGTTTATATGCAGACAAAGGTCTTCCCCTTAAAATCCGGGAAGACCGATGTCTCATTTTATAATTTTCGTATTTTTGTTTTCTTATTAGTCAATACCGAGAGACTCAGCAAGAGCCTGAGCTTCCTCTGTCCACTGCTCGTAGATACCGGACTCATTGATCTCTGTAAGAACTTCATTGATCGCGTTAACGAGCTCATCCTCGCCTTTCTTCATAAGGATGATGTTACCATCGTCAAGATGATCGAATTTCCAGCTAGTCATTTCGATCTCCGGGTATGCTGCGATCAGCATCTCGCCGTTATCCCAGGATACTGCAAGTGCATCAGCTTTATCGTTGATGATCATAAGAACACCGTCAGTAACTGTTGTAACCGGCTGGAACTGAATATCTGTCGGAAGCTGTTCCATAACTAAGGACTGCTGTAAGGAAGCGTTCTGTGCAAGAACTTTCTTGCCTGCAAAGTCTGCTGCCTCATCGTAGTCTGCGCCTTCACCCTTCTTTACAAGGAGTGTGTGACCTTCGTCTTCAGCCTGTACGTTGTAAAGGATGGATGTACCATAGTTCTCTGCACGCTCAGCTGTGTAAGCGAAACCGGAGATACCACAGTCGATTGTACCGGAGTTAACTGCCTGCTGGATCGCGGAGAATTCCATAGCCTTGATCTCAAGCTGTAAGCCCATCTTCTCAGCGATGTATCTAGCCATAGCCATATCAGAACCAACGTACATATCGTCGCCTGTCTTTGTTACATCTTTAAACTCCATCGGAGCGAAGTCCGGGGATACACCAACCATTAATTTACCGGACTCTAACACTTTTGCAAGACGGCAATCCGGATCAAGAGCTGCCTCTGTCTCAGCTGCTTCTGTAGCTGCCTCAGTTGCTGCTTCTGTAGCCGCCTCTGTAGCTGCTGCTGTTGTAGCTGCCGGAGCTGCTTCTTTATTGGAGCAACCTGCTAATGCTGCCATGGAAAATGCTGCCATTGCGATTAAAAACTGTTTCTTCATAAATATACTCTCCTCTAAAATTCATACTCTTTTTTGCTATTAATATTTTAACGAATTAAATTATTAACTTCTTGATGATATGCATTATAGTGCATAAATATGCTTTTGTAAATAGTTTTTTGAATATTTTTGCAAATTTGTTTATTTTGTTACTAATTTACATAAACATCAACTTTACATTGTGCATGATCACCATTTTTTCGTATTAAACAAAATGCAAACCGCCCGTTTCCGGGCGGTGCGCTCGAGTACGTATTTCTTTTTATGCATTATTTATGCATAATATACTGTTTTTTATGAATTGGATTAATTATTCTCCTCAATCCAAATCTTTCCCATACTATCACAATCACGTTGTTTTTGCAAGCGTTTCAGTGAAAATACCATGTAATTTATGGATTCTTCTATTTATACATCGCATATTCATGCTTCGCACGGGTATTTCATCCCCCATTGTGCTCTTAATTCATCCATCAGATCCAACATGAAAATAGAATCTTTATGCATCATCTCCGAACACTCCGTCTTGCCGGACTCGATTGCATTCAGACAGCTTCTCACTTCATATTCATATCCTGTAAGTTGTT
>JAFYOD010000337.1 GCA_017556515.1 Lachnospiraceae bacterium | reverse complement strand
TGATGCACTGATGATCTTCGCATTTGAAACAGCTGCAAAAGCACTGGCCCTTGGAGCCGATGCTGCTGCGGTGGTGAAGGCAATGGGAATTCTTGCACAGAAGACAGGCATTTACGGTATGATCGGTGGTCAGACAGTAGATGTGGAACTGACAGGAAAACCGGTGCCGAAAGAGAAACTGGATTTCATTTACCGTTTAAAAACAGGAGCATTGCTGGAAGCATCTATGATGATCGGTGCGGTCCTGGCAGGTGCAACTGATGAGCAGGTTCAGATCGTGGAGGCTATTGCTGCTGACGTCGGTCTGGCATTCCAGATCCAGGACGATATCCTGGATGTAGTGAGCACCGCAGAAGTGCTTGGAAAGCCGGTTCTCAGCGATGAGAAGAATGAAAAAACAACATATGTAACATTAGAAGGACTGGAGAAGGCAAAGGCTGATGTGAAGATGATCTCTGACCGTGCCTGCGATACACTCACAGGACTTCCGGGTGAGAAAGAATTCCTTTCTCAGCTGATTGAAATGTTGGTACACCGTGAAAACTAAATTGTAAAAAACAAAGGAGTACAAAAATGCTTCTTGAGAAAATAGAACAGTCTTCGGACATTAAGAAATTAAAAGAAGAAGATTATCCAATCCTTGCAAAAGAGATTCGTCAGTTCTTGCTGGAAAAGATCAGTAAGACCGGCGGACATCTGGCGTCCAACTTAGGTGTGGTTGAACTTACGATGGCGCTTCATCTGGCATTCGATCTTCCGAAAGATAAGATCGTCTGGGATGTGGGACATCAGGCATATACGCACAAGTTATTGAGCGGACGCAGGGATGGATTTAATGATTTAAGACAATTTGGCGGAATGAGCGGCTTCCCGAAACGTAAGGAAAGTCCATATGACGCATTTGATACAGGCCATAGCTCCACTTCTATTTCAGCCGGTCTTGGTATTGCTCAGGCCCGCGATATTTTAGGAGAGGATTATTCGGTTATCTCTGTGATCGGTGACGGAGCCCTGACCGGAGGTATGGCTTATGAGGCGCTGAACAATGCGGCGCAGATGAAAAAGAATTTTATTGTAATCTTAAATGACAATGAGATGTCGATTTCTCCGAATGTCGGAGGCATGTCCAGATACCTGAGTGGTGTCCGTACAAAAGAAGGTTATACCGAACTGAAAAAAGGTGTGGAAAAAGCACTCAATGCGATTCCGGGTGTCGGAAAGAGTATTGCGACCGGTGTCTCTATGGTGAAGAATAGCATCAAGCAGTTTGTGGTTCCGGGAATGTTATTTGAAGATATGGGACTCACATATCTGGGACCGGTTGACGGTCATGATGTGGATGCTATGGTCCGTGTATTAAAAGAGGCCAAGAGAATGCACAAGGCAGTGCTGGTGCATGTGATCACGAAAAAGGGTAAAGGCTATGGTCCGGCGGAAAAGAATCCGTCCAGATTCCATGGTGTGGATGCCTTTGACGTGGCTACCGGAAAGTCTCTTAGCCAGAAGAAATATCCGAGTTATACCGATATTTTCTCTGAGAAAATGTGTGAACTGGCTGCAAAGAATCCGAAGGTCGTGGCTTTAACTGCTGCGATGGCTGACGGAACCGGTCTGACTAAATTCTCAAAAGAGTATCCGGATCGTTTCTTCGACGTGGGAATTGCTGAAGGACATGAGGTTACATCAGCAGCCGGCATGGCTTCTGCGGGATTAAAACCGGTGGTGGCGGTATATTCTTCCTTCTTACAGAGAGGTTACGACCAGGTAGTCCATGATGTCTGTATTCAGGATCTTCCGGTGCTGTTTGCCATTGATCGAGCAGGTCTTGTTGGAAGTGACGGAGAGACACATCAGGGTATTTTCGACGTTTCCTTCCTGAATCTGGTTCCGGGCATGAGCATCATGGCTCCGAAGAACCTTTGGGAACTGGAAGAAATGCTGGAGTTCGGTGTGAAGTTTGAAGGACCGATGGCGATCCGTTATCCGCGCGGACAGGCGTATCGCGGACTGGAAGAATTCCTGGCACCGATCGAATACGGAAAAGCAGAGATGCTTTACGAAGAGAAAGACATTGCACTGTTTGCCCTTGGCAGTATGGTCAGCACAGGCGAGCATGTGCGTGAAAAATTGAAAGATAAAGGTTATTCCTGTACACTGGTCAATGCCAGATTTGTAAAACCGTTTGACACTGCGATGATCGATCGACTTTGTCAGAAACACAAACTGATCGTGACTATGGAGGAGAATGTGCTCCGAGGCGGTATGGGAATGTGTATTACGAAATATATTCATGATAACTATCCGGGTATCCGTGTGATCCAGATATCCCTTCCGGATGCGTATGTAGAGCACGGCAATGTGACTACACTCAGAGAGATGCTCGGAATCGACAGCGATTCTGTACTTCGTCAGGTGATGCCTGTTCTTCCGGAATGTGGCATTCAGAATACAAGACCGACAGCGATCGTGGAAACGGAAAGATAAAAGGAGCAGTAAAAACATGAAAGAACGTTTGGATGTTCTGTTAGTAAAAAAGAACCTGGCTGAATCCAGAGAAAAAGCAAAAGCGATTATCATGTCCGGTATCGTTTATGTAGACGGTCAGAAAGAAGATAAAGCAGGTTCTACATTTGAAGAGACTGCGCAGGTGGAAGTGCGTGGCAGCACATTAAAATACGTAAGCCGAGGCGGTCTGAAATTAGAGAAAGCCATGACACATTTTGGTGCTACTCTGGATGGTAAAGTATGTATGGACGTTGGCGCGTCTACCGGTGGATTCACAGACTGTATGCTGCAGAATGGTGCAGTAAAAGTATATTCTGTAGATGTAGGACACGGTCAGCTTGCATGGAAACTGAGAAATGACGAGCGCGTAGTCTGCATGGAGAAGACAAACATTCGTTATGTGACTCCTGAAGATATCGCAGACCAGATCCAGTTTGTTTCCATTGACGTATCCTTTATTTCTCTGACCAAGGTTCTTGGTCCGGTGAAAAATTTAATGGAGCCGAACGGAGAAGTTGTTTGCCTTATTAAACCGCAGTTTGAGGCGGGAAGAGAAAAGGTTGGAAAGAAAGGTGTTGTTCGTGAGAAGAGCGTACACCTGGAAGTGATCGAGATGGTGGCTGCATTTGCAGGAAGCATTGGTTTTGAAGCGCTCCATCTGGAATTCTCTCCGATCAAAGGACCGGAAGGAAATATTGAGTATCTGCTGCATTTAAGAAACTGCACAGATGGTACAACATTTACCAATGATGCGATTGGTGCAAAAGAAACAGTAGAAAAGGCACACGAAACACTGGATAAGTAATATGAAACATTTTTATGTGATTGTAAATGAAGATAAACTTGACGCAGTCGATATGAAACTGGATATCGTAGAGTATTTGGAATCCCGTGGTGCGACATGTAAGGCGTCCAGAGGTGAATTCTCTAAAGGATGTCCGTTTACCTGTGTGGAAGATGTTCCGCCGGAAACGGAGTGTGTGATCACCCTTGGAGGCGACGGTACATTGATCCGCGCAGCCAGAGATCTGGCGGGAAGCGGATTACCGATCATCGGTATCAACATGGGAACGCTTGGATATCTGACACAGATGGGCCGAGACGGAGATCCGAAAGAATTGCTGGATGCACTTCTGGAGGACCGCTATGAGATCCACGAGCGTATGATGCTTCGCGGCCGTGTATTCCATAATGACGAATGTATCGCAGAAGATATTGCATTAAATGATATTGTTCTGACCCGAGAGGGAGAACTGCGTGTTTTGAAGTTTGAACTTTACGTAGACGGACAGTTTTTAACGGAATATAGTGCAGACGGTATGATTGTGTCAACCCCGACGGGTTCCACCGCATACAATCTGTCAGCCGGTGGTCCGATCGCGCAGCCGGATGGAGAGATGATCATTTTGACTCCGGTCTGCCCACATACACTGACGTCCAGAACCATCGTTCTTGGACCAAATTGCAAAGTCCGGATCCGAATCCCGATGAAGAGCCGCGGATACCGCATGGTATCCTTTGACGGTGACACACAGGTGAGTCTGGATCGCGGAGATTATTACGAAATTGAGAAGGCAGACATGGTGACC
>JAFYOD010000336.1 GCA_017556515.1 Lachnospiraceae bacterium | reverse complement strand
GGAGAAGGCTATGACGGTGTGATCCGTCAGGCTCTTCAGGGAGAAGCAATGGATATCGCTGATGTGACTGTGGTACAGGGACATGATCAGATCCACGGCAAGTACGTGCTGTTTGTTAACGTTCCGGATCCGTCCATGCAGAAGAATACAAAAGATATTCTGGACAGCTATCTGAACTGTATGAATGCAGCTAAAGAGTTAAAATGTAAGAGCATCACATTCCCGTGCACAAGTGCAGCGATGAAAGGCCTTCCGCTGGAGGCTGTGATCGGTGCATCCACAACGGCTGTTACAGCATGGATGGCGAAGAACCAGGATTATGCGATCGATGTTTATTTCTGCTGCGAGACAGAAACTGAAAAAGCATTATATCGTAAATTCTTTGACAGCTTGAATAAAGGCTAATTTTATAGTATAATTATACTAGTTATGCCCGAAAGGGAAACTTATTTAAAGAATAACTTTTAAGGGAGGAACCTATTATGGTTACATGGACAAATTTAGACAAGCTTGCTTCCTATCAGGAACTTGCAAATGCAAAAGTTGTTAACCTTGCAGAAGTGATGACCGGTGAAAATGGTGCAGAGCGTGTAAAGAAGTACAATGTTCCGATGGGCGCAGGTCTTGTTTATAACTTCGCATCTAAGAAGGTTGATGACGCAACTCTTGAGATTCTTGCAAAGTTTGCAGAGGAAGCAGAGTTAGTAGATAAGTTTGAAGTTCTTTACAATGGTGAGGTTGTAAATACAGGTGAGAAACGTCTGGTTCTCCATCACATGACACGTGGCCAGCTTGGCGAGGCAGTGGTAGCTGACGGCGTTGACAAACGCACATTCTACACAAACCAGCAGAAAGCAATCGCAGAGTTTGCAAAAAAAGTTCATGCAGGCGAGATCACAAACGCAGCAGGTGAGAAATTCACAACAGTTGTTCAGATCGGTATCGGCGGCAGCGACCTTGGTCCGCGTGCGATCTACCTTGCTCTTGAAAACTGGGCAAAGAAGAACGATGCGTTCAAGATGGAAGCAAAATTCATCTCCAACGTAGACCCGGATGATGCGGCAGCAGTATTAAATTCCATCGACGTTGCTCACTCCCTTTTCGTTCTCGTTTCCAAGTCCGGTACAACACTTGAGACATTAACAAACGAGTCTTTCGTAAAAGATGCATTAAAGAATGCAGGTCTTGACGCTTCCAAACACATGGTAGCTGTTACAAGTGAGACATCTCCGCTTGCAAAGAGTGCAGATTACCTTGCAGCATTCTTCATGGATGACTATATTGGCGGTCGTTACTCCTCCACATCTGCAGTAGGCGGCTGTGTATTATCTCTGGCATTTGGTCCGGAAGTATTTGCTCAGTTCCTTGACGGTGCAGCTGAGGCAGACGCACTTGCTAAGAACAAAAACTTAATGGAGAACCCGGCATTATTAGATGCGATCATCGGTGTACATGAGCGTAACGTTCTTGGTCACCTTTGCACAGCAGTTCTTCCGTACTCCCAGGCTCTCAGCCGTTTCCCGGCACACTTACAGCAGCTTGACATGGAGTCCAACGGTAAGTCTGTAAACAGATTTGGTGAGCCGATCGATTATGTAACAGGTCCGGTTATCTTTGGTGAGCCGGGTACAAACGGTCAGCACTCCTTCTATCAGCTCCTTCACCAGGGCACAGACATCATTCCGCTTCAGTTCATTGGCTTCAAGAACAGCCAGTGCGGTATGGATGTTGTGATCGAAGACAGCACATCCCAGCAGAAACTCGGTGCAAACGTAGTTGCTCAGATCGTAGCATTCGCATGCGGTAAAGACGATGCAAACGCAAACAAGAAGTTTGAAGGCGGTCGTCCGTCCAGCATCATCGTTGGTGAGCAGTTAACACCGGCAGCTATGGGTGCTCTCCTTGCACACTTCGAGAACAAAGTTATGTTCCAGGGCTTCGCATGGAACGTAAACAGCTTCGACCAGGAAGGCGTACAGCTCGGTAAAGTTCTTGCAAAACGTGTACTTGCACACGACACAGACGGTGCGCTGAAAGTTTACAGTGAGATGTTAAATATCTAATCAAAAATACAGCATAAGAAAGGACTAGTTTTTATGGATTCCGCAATGTTAATTGAAATTTATGGTTATATTGGTTCTGCTCTCGTAGTTATTTCCATGTTAATGCCGTCTATCATCAAACTGAGAGTTGTTAACACAGTTGGTAGCATTATCTCCGGTAGCTACGCATTACTCATCCATTCTTTCCCGCTTGCATTAATGAATGGCTGTCTGATCGCGATCAACCTTTACAACTTATACAAGCTGTTAAAGACAAAACAGACCTATGATCTTGTTGAGGCAACATCCATTGACAGCTACATTGGATATTTCTTAAACCACTACAAACAGGATATCCAGACATACTTCCCGGGCTTCGAGGCAACAGCTGATCTTGACCGTGCATATGTTGTTTGCTGTGAAGGTACACCGGCAGGTTTATTATTAGGAAAAGACCTTGGAAACGGTACAATCGGCATGGTTCTTGATTACTCCACACCGGCATACCGTGACTGTTCCGTAGGTGCATTTGCTTACGAACAGCTTAAGGCAAAAGGCGTGAAGAAACTTCAGACTGCTCATAAAGTTG
>JAFYOD010000335.1 GCA_017556515.1 Lachnospiraceae bacterium | reverse complement strand
GAGAGCGGCATGGTAATACCATAGAGCAATGCGCCTGCCATCATCGGAGTTGCTGCACCTGTCAGCACTAACGCATGTCCGGAAACTGCGATCAGGATAGAAATGATGAACACCTTGATAACACCAAAGGAGTCACATAATTTACCCAGGAACAGTTTGGATGTCATGTTTCCGCAAAGCGCCATGGATGTCAGCATCGCTGCTGCTGCCATCGGAAGTCCTGCCTGAAGTCCGCAAGACGGAAGGAAGGAGTTCAGATAAGCGCCAATAATTGTACATGCATAAGCGGTAAGAGAAATGTAGAAGATCGGCTGTTTTGCAAAATCGCTGAACTTCTCTTTTTTCGCCGCTTTCTTTTCACCTGCATTTGCTGCATAGTGTTCATCTGCACCGTACGGGAGCATTCCCTTATCTTCCGGTCTGTATCGTAAAATAAAGAGAGAGAACGGAAGGATCAGTACCATAACCACGATACCCATCAGGATATAGCTGGTTCTCCAGCCAACGGACGGGATCAAAATACCAAGAACCGTACTTCCGCACATACCGACAAGTCCGGAGAATGCTGCAGAAATACCGATCGCTGTACCTGTGTTCTTATAGAACCAGTTGCCAAGCAGGATCGGAGCCGGGATCATTCCCACAAATGCGGAGGAGCATCCCTGGATCACGCCAAGTACGTAGAACTGCCAGAGAGAATCGGACATACCCTGTAAAATACTGGTGCCAGCCATGATAACCGTTGCTCCGCTGACGATAAAACGAACATCATTTTTCTTAAATAATTTTGCCACATATGGCAGTGCAAGCGCCTGGCTCACTGTGGACAGGGTCTTGAACAGAGTAAATTTACCCATTTCAAATCCCAGGTCATTACATACCGGAGAAAAGAACACTCCGGCGCAGTTGCTGATAAGGCCAAGACCTGCACCCTGCATCATACAACATGCGATCAAAATGAACCATGCATAGTGAATCTTTTGTGTCTTTGACTGCATGAAACGTTCCTCTTTCTTTCTGTAGAATAGTCTCATTTCTGAGCCAACACATTGTACTATACTTATCTGTTTCTTTCAAGCAAAACTTTTCCTGCACAAACCTCTACCTGATTGCGCCATAAGCATTTTGCACAGTAGAGACATTTGCCCGGATCCTTGCCTTCTTTTACATCATTGGCCCAGTCGTAGTTAACCAGAACACCACGGCCGATGTTGATCATGTCACACTTTGTATCCTCTAAAGCAGCCTCAGCCATCTCGCCGTTCTGAATACCGTATACTGCAAATACCGGAACAGAAACTGCTTCTTTGATGCATTTGCCGCCATAAACAGCTGCCGCAAACGGATAACCATCCGGTGTGATCGGATCTGCATCCTGAGAGAAACCGTAAGAAACGTTGATAAAATCGATACCATGAGCTTCCAGCCATTTTGCGTGTGCAATACCGTCTTCAACGGTCGGCTCGAATGCGCCAAGACGGATACCTACGATAAACTCTTCCGGAACCACTTTGCGGATACCTTCTAAGATATTCTTTAAAATGAGCATATCGTCCGCATTGTATTCATCGGTTCTCTTATTTACTCTGCGGTTCATAAACTGGCTGAGCATATAGCTGTGACATCCGTGAAGCTCTACTCCGTCATAGCCTGCTTCATACGCACGTCTTACAGCCTGGATGTAATCTTCTTCCAGAGCTTTGATCTCTTCTACTGTTAATTCACGGCCATGTTTCTCCACATCTTTATGTGATACTGTATAATCACTCGGACATACACGATCTTCCTCGGAGGAGATCACACCTGCATGGTGGATCTGTACAAAGATCGGTGTACCTTCTGCATGAACCGCATCTACAATCTTCTTTAATCCAGGAATCTGCGCATCTTCCCAGATACCAAGCTGATCTCCGGAAAGTCTGCCCTGACGGCTGATACAAGTTGCCTCCTGGATCACCAGACCATAGCCGCCTTTTGCAATTGCACGGTAATGGTTCACGCTCTTCTCTGTTGCCATTCCGTCATCTCCGTTCCAGCCGAAACATACCATCGGCGGTACGCAGATTCTATTTTTAATCTCTAAACCCTTTAAGTTCCATGTTTCAAATAATCTTCCCATAAAATGCCTGCCTTTCCTACTTTCGGGAACAAATTTACCACCCAAATTCTATTTTATCATTCTTTCTGTGCTTTTCCTATATTTTTTCCATCTTTTTTCCACAAATAACTTGCATGATATTGGATAAGTCATTATAATGGAACAAAGTGCTAAAGCGTCACCATTGTATCATGTGCGATTAGCAGAGTAAAAAGAGAAAGTGTCGGTCCGAAACCGGCAGTATGGAGGAAAAGTTTATGGCTAAGAAAGACATCGATTGGGGTAATCTCGCATTTGGATATTCCAAGACTGATTACAGATATGTTTCCAATTACAAAAACGGTGCATGGGATGATGGTATCCTTACTACAGATGATCAGGTTACATTAAGTGAGTGTGCTTGCGTATTCCAGTATGCACAGACATGTTTCGAAGGCTTAAAAGCTTACACAACTGAAGATGGTCACATCGTAACATTCCGCCCGGACTTAAACGCTGAGCGTATGCAGACTTCCGCAGCTCGTCTTGAGATGCCGGTATTCCCGAAAGATCGTTTCATCGATGCGATCACACAGGTTGTTGCAGCGAACGAAGATTTCGTTCCGCCGTATGGTTCCGGTGCTACTCTTTACATCCGTCCGTACATGTTCGGTTCCGATCCGATCATGGGTGTAAAACCGGCTAACGAGTATCAGTTCCGTGTATTCTGTGCTCCGGTAGGCCCGTACTTCAAAGGCGGCGCAAAACCGATCACTATCCGTGTAACTGATTTCGACCGTGCAGCTCCAAACGGTACAGGTCATGTTAAAGCCGGTCTGAACTACGCAATGAGCTTACATGCGATCGTAGATGCTCACAACCAGGGCTTCAATGAGAATATGTACCTTGACGCAGCAACAAAGACATACGTAGAAGAAACAGGCGGCGCAAACTTCATGTTCGTAACAAAAGACGGCACTGTTGTTACTCCGAAGTCCGACAGCATTCTTCCGTCCATCACACGTCGTTCCCTTCTCTATGTAGCTGAGCACTACCTTGGCTTAAAAGTTGAAGAGCGTCCGATCCCGCTTGAGGAAGTTTACGATATGGCTGAGTGCGGTCTCTGCGGTACAGCAGCAGTTGTTTCCCCGGTTGGCAAGATCGTTGACCACGGCAAAGAGATCCTCTTACCGAGCGGCATGAACGAGATGGGCCCGATCACAAAGAAACTTTACGACACATTAACAGGTATCCAGATGGGCAGAATCGAAGCTCCGGAAGGTTGGATCCACGTTATTAAATAATATGAAACATACTAAAAGGGACACATGAAAACTTTT
>JAFYOD010000334.1 GCA_017556515.1 Lachnospiraceae bacterium | reverse complement strand
GGCGATAAGGTCATGCAGATCAAGAACAACTACCAGTTAGAATGGGAGACCAGAAATCGATATGGAATCCCATTAGAGCGTGGAACGGGCGTGTTCAATGGTGATACAGGTATCATTCGAGAGGTAAATAACTTCGCGGAGACGTTGGAAGTGGAGTTTGATGAAGGACGTATGGTGGAGTATAGCTTCAAACAGTTGGAAGAGCTGGAGCTGGCATATGCGATCACCATTCACAAGTCTCAGGGAAGCGAATACCCGGCTGTGGTAATCCCGGTACATTCCGGTCCACGTATGTTGATGACGCGTAATCTGATCTACACTGCGGTTACCAGAGCAAAGAAATGCGTATGCCTGGTAGGTGTTCCGGAGGTGTTCCAGTTTATGGTGGATAATGAATTGGAGCAGAAACGTTATTCGGGATTAAAAGACCGGATCATGGAGATCGATTTTTAATATTCATGAAGAAATTCAATAAAGAAGCAATTCTAAATATTCTTTACCCCCGCTGCTGTCCGGTATGCGGAGGTATCGTAAAGCCGGCGGGCAGACTGATCTGCCCGGCCTGCTTTCGGGAACTTTCGTTTGTGAAATCCCCAACTTGTAAAAAATGTGGAAAAGAGATCGAAGACGGTGCCATGGAGTTCTGCGACGACTGCATGTCTTATCGTCATGCTTATGAATACGGCGCGGCCTTACTCAACTATAATGATGTGGCAAAAAATTCCATGGTACAGATCAAGTATCATAATAAAAGAGAGTATCTGGATTTTTACGGAGCAGCTCTGGCAGCAAGGCATGAGCGTACCATTCGGAAAATGAATGTGGATGTCATCATTCCGATCCCGGTTCATCCGTCACGCAGACGAAGGAGGGGATTTAACCAGGCAGAGATATTGGCCGGGATCGTGGGCGAACGTCTGGGAATACCGGTAAGAGCAGATTTGCTGAAGCGTACAAAAAAGACACTTCCGCAAAAAGAACTTTCTGCCGGAGAGCGTTTGAAAAATCTGTCCGGCGCATTTCGGTCAGAAGAAATACCGAAAGAGATCCGCAGAGTTCTGCTGGTGGATGATATCTATACCACAGGAAGTACTGTAGAAGCCTGTACACGGGCATTGAAGGCATCCGGAGTCGAAACCATATATTTTGTGGTTATCTGTATGGCCGGAGGCCGATAGCCCCAATAACTGGTAAGGCTGTGGAAATGACTGGAAACAGTGGGAAATTGTACTGGAAAAAAACATGAAAAACATTGTAAAATCAAGAAAAAAACCACTTGACGTGGGAATGCAACTATGCTACAATGCTAGGGCGAATGGAAGAACATAGGTCTTTTTTTTTGTGCCAAAATTCGATAGCAAGCATGAAAAAGCATGAAGAAAACAGACCGCCTTACAAACAATGAAATTAAACGGAGGTGGAAGTCGTGCGCACAAGGATTACACTGGCATGTACAGAATGCAAGCAGCGCAACTACAATATGACAAAGGATAAGAAAACTCATCCGGATCGTATGGAAACAAAGAAGTACTGCAGATTCTGTAAGACACACACAATGCACAAAGAAACAAAATAATCCGGTTTGCAGAAGGACGTGAATTTATGGGTGAAACAGTAAGTAATGAGAAAGCTCCAAAAAAGAGCTTTGTCAAAGGCTTAAAAGTTGAATTCAAGAAAATCATCTGGCCGGATAAAGCGACACTTACAAAACAGACAGGTGCAGTACTTGCAGTTTCTGTGGCGTTAGGAGCGCTTATCGCAGTCCTCGATTTAGTTATTAAGTTTGGTCTGAACATCATTATTGGTTAAGGATGAGGTAAAGATTATGTCAGAAGCACAATGGTATGTTGTACACACTTATTCCGGATATGAGAATAAGGTAAAAGTTGACATCGAGAAAACAATCGAAAATAGAGGACTTCAGGACCAGATCCTGGAAGTTTCCGTCCCGCTTGAAGAGGTTATCGAGCTTAAAAACGGTACACAGAAGCAGGTAGAACGCAAGATGTTCCCGGGCTATGTGCTGATTCATATGATTATGAACGATGACACATGGTACGTGGTACGTAACACAAGAGGCGTTACAGGTTTCGTTGGTCCGGGATCCAAACCGGTTCCGTTAAGCGAAGAGGAAATGAGAAGTCTTGGATTCAAGACAACCGGAGTTGTCGTTGATTTCGCAGTTGGAGAGCCGATCGTGGTTGTCTCCGGCGCTTGGAAGGACACAATCGGCGTGATCAAACACGTGAACGAGTCCAAACAGACAATTACAATCAACGTCGAAATGTTCGGCCGTGAAACACCGGTTGAACTGAACTTTTCTGAAGTTAAGAAAATGTAACAGACAGCGCCTTTCCGGATTGGCCGGAAGTTAGGCGCGTGGGAGGGAAATCCCCGACATTACCACATGATTTAGGAGGTTGCTAATTATGGCAAAGAAAGTAACAGGATATATTAAATTACAGATCCCGGCAGGTAAAGCTACACCAGCTCCGCCAGTAGGTCCGGCACTCGGCCAGCACGGTGTTAACATCGTACAGTTCACAAAGGAGTTCAACGCAAGAACTGCTGATCAGGATGGCATGATCACTCCGGTAGTTATCACAGTTTACGCTGACAGAAGCTTCAGCTTCATCACAAAGACTCCGCCGGCTGCTGTATTATTAAAGAAGGCTGCAAAGATCAAATCCGGTTCCGCAGTTCCGAACAAGACAAAAGTAGCTACACTGTCCAGAGCAGAAGTACAGAAGATCGCTGAGTTAAAGATGCCAGACCTCAACGCAGCTAGCATCGAGGCAGCTACAAGCATGATCGCTGGTACAGCTCGTTCCATGGGTATCGTAGTAGAAGACTAATTTTCGAAAGAAATCCGATTTTATAGATAATACAGTTTTTTAGTGGGAGGGAGCACTCCCGACATTACCACAGGAGGTTTTTAAAATGAAAAGAGGAAAAAGATACGTAGAAGCGGCAAAAGCTATCGACCGCGCTACTCTTTATGATACAGCAGACGCTATTGCATTAGTTAAGAAAGCTGCTGTTGCTAAATTTGATGAGACAATCGAGGCTCACTTAAGAACAGGCTGTGATGGCCGTCATGCTGACCAGCAGATCCGTGGTGCTGTAGTATTACCGCACGGTACAGGTAAGACAGTTAGAATTCTCGTTTTCGCTAAGGGTGCTAAAGCTGATGAGGCTGCAGCAGCTGGTGCTGACTTCGTTGGTGCTGAGGAATTAATTCCGAAGATCCAGAACGAAGGCTGGTTAGATTTCGATGTAGTAGTAGCTACACCGGATATGATGGGCGTTGTTGGTCGTCTTGGTCGTGTACTTGGTCCGAAGGGCTTAATGCCGAACCCGAAGGCTGGTACAGTAACAATGGACGTTACAAAGGCTATCAACGAGATCAAAGCTGGTAAGATTGAGTACAGACTTGATAAGACAAACATCATCCACGTGCCAGTAGGTAAGGCTTCTTTCACAGAAGAACAGTTAGCGGACAACTTCCAGACGCTTATGGATGCAATCGTAAAAGCAAAACCGAGCACAGTTAAGGGCGCTTACCTTAAGAGCGTTACATTAACATCCACAATGGGCCCGGGCGTTAAATTAAACGTTGCTAAGTTAATGAACTAATTTTTGGTCAGAGTTAACAAAACAAAGATCTAAAATTTGGATAAGTTGACGAATAAAATTTGATTGACAATCCGAATATATAATGATATAGTATTCGAGTATTGAATGCCGAAGACAGCAGGTGCCGCAAGGCGTAAGATGAAAACACCTGCCGAGGGAATGTACAAAACTCACAAGCAGAATTTTGTAAACCTCTCTGTCCAGGCGGCGGAGAGGTTTTCCTTGTATTAATCAGGAAAATAGACGCTGTGACGGCTTTACAATACCATATAAAAATCTAACAGGAGGTAAACCAATCATGGCAAAAGTTGAATTAAAGCAGCCGATCGTTGCTGAAATCGCTGAGCTTCTTGACGGTGCTGCAGCTGCAGTTGTAGTTGACTACCGTGGATTAACAGTTGAGCAGGATACAATCCTTCGTAAACAGTTAAGAGAAGCAGGTGTTACTTATAAAGTATATAAGAACACAATGATCCGTTTCGCTGCAAAAGGTACAGCTTTCGAAGCTCTTGAGCCGCACCTTGAGGGTCCGACAGCTATCGCTGTTTCCAAAGAGGACGCTACAGCTCCGGCAAGAATCTTAGCTGAGTTCGCTAAGAAAGCTCCGAAGCTTGAGTTAAAAGGCGGTGTAGTAGAAGGCACATACTACGATCAGAAGGGTATCAACGCAGTTGCTACAATCCCGTCCAGAGAAATTCTTCTTGGAAGACTTCTCGGCAGCATGCAGTCCCCGATCGCAAACTTCGCTCGCGTTATCAAACAGATCGCAGAGAAAGAAGAAGGCGGTTCCGCAGAGGCTTAATAGTCTGGACGAATTGCAAATCGTTCACGCTGCTTAGTGCAGCATGATATTTTAAAAATTAATTGTGAAATAAATTATTCATGGAGGTAAATAATAATGGCAAAGTTAACAACAGCTGAGTTTATTGAGGCTATCAAAGAGTTATCCGTTTTAGAGTTAAACGAGTTAGTAAAAGCATGTGAGGAAGAGTTCGGTGTATCCGCAGCAGCAGGCGTTGTAGTTGCAGCAGCTGGCCCGGCAGCAGAAGTTGAGGAGAAGACAGAGTTCGACGTTGAGCTTACAGACGTTGGTGCAAACAAAGTTAAAGTTATCAAAGTTGTTCGTGAGTTAACAGGTCTTGGTCTTAAAGAGGCTAAGGAAGTTGTTGATAACGCTCCGAAAGCTCTTAAGACAGGCGTTTCCAAAGAGGAAGCTAACGACATCAAGGCTAAACTTGAGGCAGAAGGCGCTAAAGTTACAGTTAAATAATTTAACTTTACAATACTTTGCAAATGAGAAAAACCGCAAGCTGAGTGATCAGTTTGCGGTTTTTTGCATACAAACACTTTAATGAGTTACAAAACGAAAGGAAAATTAGTCTAGACCATTGAAATCAAAAAACTTAAGGAGTATAATGATTTCAATGAGCGGGTAAGATTTATGCTCATAGTTAGTAGTAAGGAGGAACGTATTATGAGGAACTGGAAACGTATTGCAGCGACTATTTTAGCAGCCAGTATGATGGTATCTTCTACAATGGTATCGATGGCAGCAGAGCCGATTACAAAAGGTGATTGGTTATATGATGAAGCAACAGGCGACTGGTATTTTTATGATGAGGAAGGAATACTAGTACAGAAATCACTTGTTGACAACACTGGCCTTTTTTATGTGAATGAAGATGGTGTCATGGTAACCGACGAATGGGTGCAGGATGAAAAGCATTGGTATTATGCGACTTCCAGCGGTCAGCTTGCGACGGATAAGTGGGTTTGTACTTGGGATTATGATGATGAAGAGCATAAAGAGGAAAAATATTGGTATTTCTTTAAGAAGTCCGGAAAGATGATGAGGAATGACTTTAAGACAGATAAGCATGGTTCTTATTATCTTGGAAACGATGGAAAGATGATATCTGATAAACTTCTGGAAGTTACGATTGAAGATGAGGAAAATCCAGAGAATAATGAGACACATTTAATTTATGCATATCCGGACGGTCATCTTGCTAAGAGTGAATGGATTATTTTAGACAGCGAAGAAAAAACTTTAACCTACAACGAAGTTGAAGGTGATTGGTATTTCTTTGATGACAATGGTTATGCTCTTCAGGATGGTGCGGAAGAAGTTGGAGATGGATATTTCTTGTTTGACGAAGACGGTGTTATGCTAAGAGCTACCTGGGATGAAGCTCATGAGTATTATTATGAGATGAGTGGTTTCCGAATGACTCCAACACGCACTGATGAGGAAGAGGAATTCTTCAAATGGCGTTTCACAGATCGAGGTTGGTTTGCGTTTAATGAAGAGGGACATGCTCAGGAGTTCCAGATTGCTTCTGGTTCCAATGCTCCACACCCGATGGTTTACGATGTTCAATTTATAGCAGATGATGAAGTGGACCTTACAGAAGTTCCGGTTGGAGAAAAAGTTGAGTTAACATTTGAAATTGAAATGGATATCGATGGAGCGGAAGTAAAGAAATTCCGTAAAGGTCATCATGATATTTGGGTGGAAAAAACATTTGAAGAACATGATACACCGAAGCTGTTTGCAAATAGTACACGTGTGAAAGAGAAAGAGGTAGTTAATGTAGAAGACGGTATTGCTCAGATTACATATACCTATGAAGCAACTTTGCCAGGTACAACCAAAGTGAAACTGATTGTAGATGGTATGGAGTCTACTACAGCGACCATTACTACAGTTGAAGCACCGGAGCCGGTATCAGATGCCAGAGTTAACGACCTTTTAAATCCAGAGGATGCAGATGCTGTTGCAGGTTTTGAAAAAGAGCGTATTGACGCACTGAAAGCGCTTGTAAACGAAGAAAATGAAAACGCAGCCGAAAACAAAGAAGTTTTATTTGCTGTATTTGCGAATAATGAATCTAGTGTAAGTTCTCTTGAATCTTCTTATGCAATGGCAAACGGTATTGAAGTTGCGGATCCGGAAGTCTCTGAAGAAGCAAAAGCACTTTTAGGTGGAGAGGATGCAGTCGCATCTGTAATCGGTGTAGCACTGAATATGGAAGACTCCGGTACTGCACAGATGAAGGTTGGAGAAGGTGAAGAAAAGGAACTTGATAAAGAGTTTGATAAAACAGCATCCTTCGATATTTCGGTGGAAGTTGACGGTGAAAATGTTTCTGAGTTCACAACACCGATTATTATCAAGATTTCCGTTCCGGATGGATTTGATCCTGACAAGTTAGTGATTTACCATTTCCATGGAGACAGCGATGAAGCAGAGGAACTTGACTTTACAGTAAATGGTAATGTGATTTCTATCGTGGTTGATAAGTTAAGTACATTTGTATTTGCTGAGGGTGAGCAGAATACAGATAATGACGGCAATGAAGATGATAATATAAGCAGCAACGATCCTGCTCCGACACCGAATGATGATGACGAGCCGGCTTATACAAAAGATTATCTTGCTTCTATGAAAGCAAAAGAAGAGGCAGCAAAAGAGGAAACAACAGCAGGTCAGTGGATTCAGAATGAAAATGGTTGGTTGTTCAAAGCAGAGGATGGAAGCTATCCGGCAAACGAGTGGAAGAAACTTACCTATAACGGTAAGACAGACTGGTATCGTTTTAATGCAGATGGTTATATGGCTACCGGCTGGTTCACAGCAGCAGATGGCAACATCTATTACCTGAATCCGATTTCCAACGGTTTCCAGGGGGCGATGCTGACAGGCTGGCAGCTCATTGACGGATTCTGGTATTACTTCAATCCGGTTGATGATGCCATCCAGGGAGCAATGTATAGAAATACAACCACTCCGGATGGTTATCAGGTAGATGCCAACGGACGTTGGGTTCAGTAATTTGAAACGCTGTCGTAGAGATGAAAATCTCTGCGACAGCGTTTTTTCTTGAAATAGCTCTGGAAATACTATATAGTTGTGGTATAAAGTTTTTGCGAGAGGTTTTAGTATGAAACAGGTATTTTTAGACGTGAAAGGCGCCAACAAGGGCCATTATGCACCGGGGGTGATCTCCAACGGAATGCTCTATATTTCCGGTCAGCTGTCTCTGGATCTGGATACAAGAGAAGTGGCAGTGGGCGGTCCGGCTGAGCATATGAAGCAGGCGCTGATCAATGTGGAGCGTGTATTGCATGCCGCAGGTGCTACGAAGGACCAGGTGGTACAGTGCAGAGTATATATTGCAGATGTAAATTACTGGGATGCGATCAACGAAGTGTATGGTGAGTTCTTTGGTGACCATAAACCGGCACGAATCGTTGTTCCGGTTCCGGCGCTGCATTTTGGATGTCTGGTAGAAATTGAAGCAGTTGCGGAGGTAGTGTAAGATGAATGCGCAGTATATTTGTTACAAGTGTGGTAAGAAGATGGATGTGACCACTCGCAGTCCGAAGTGTGAGTGTGGCGGTCTTTGGAAGTTGGATTATCAGCCGCCGAAGTTTGACGAGGCGCTGATCGACAAGGATGAATGGAGCTTATTCCGTTATCGTGCGTTTATGCCTTTAGAGGGAGATACTTGGAAGGCAGTAACGCTTGGTGAAGGTATGACTCCGATCGTGAAATACGATGAGGATCTGATGCTGAAGATGGATTATTTTATGCCGACACTTTCCTTTAAGGACAGAGGAGCAGCGGTTCTGGTGTCTCATTGTAAGGCGATTGGTGTGGAGTCCGTCGTGCAGGATTCCAGCGGAAATGCCGGAAACAGTGTGGCTGCATACTGTGGAAAGACAGGCATTGAATGTGAAATCTTTGTTCCGGAGGGAACTTCTCCGAAGAAGATTGACATGATTCAGGCTCATGGATCCAAGGTGAATGTGGTTCCGGGATCCAGAGATCATTGCGCAGATGTTTGTCGTGCAAAGGTCGATGATGAAGGAAAGTATTATGCAAACCATGTATACAATCCGTTTTTCTACCAGGGTACAAAGACTTATATTTATGAGATTTATGAGCAGCTTCATAGAATACCGCAGAACATTTTTATCCCGCTGGGAAATGGAACATTGTTCCTGGGAGCAGTCTTTGGCTTAGAACATCTGGTGGAGAGTGGAATTATCGATAAGATGCCGAACATTATCGCAATTCAGAGCGAGAAGTGTGCGCCGTTTGCAGAGGCGAAGAGACTTGGCTTAAAGGAGCCGGCGCTGGTAAAACCGACACCGACACTGGCAGAAGGCATCGCGATCGGCCAGCCGATGCGTGGCGTGGAGATCTTAGAAAAGATCTATCAGTATGATATGGAGATCGTGGAGATTCCTGAAGAAGAGATTCTTCCGGCAAGAGAAGCCCTTGCAAGACAGGGTATCTACTGTGAGCATACAACTGCCGGAAACTATGCGGCATATTTGAAATATTGCCAGCTTCATGGCAAGACTCCGGATAGCCTGGTTACAATGTGTGGAGCAGGACTCAAGTCTGATCATTAAGAAAGGTTAAAATACCGTACGAGTCAAGATTTGAACATAGATTTTGGCCTGTACGGTATTTTTGTTGGGGCCTCCAATTTTCAGGGCATTTATGAGATGCGGGAGCCCTAAATGGTACAGAAGATGGAGGATTCATTATGTTACAAAAATTAACTCAGGTCTGCCATATATTCCGCATTATGGACACTGTGGTGTCCTATGAGGAGCTGAAGACAGGCAATATCAATCGTACTTATAAAGTAAATACAGTGAAAGCGGATGGTGCGGAGAAGTCCTACATTGTCCAGAAGGTGAATACTTATGTGTTTAAGAATCCGATCTGGGTCATGGAAAATATTGACCGTGTGACGGAGCACATACGCAAGAAAAAGGGCGATCAGGTGGCGCTGTATTTTCATCATACAGCGGAGGGTAAGACCTACATGTTTGAGGATGATGGATTCTGGCGCCTGTTCAATTATGTGGAGTCCGACACGTACAATACGACTGCGGATCTGGAAGTGGTTCGGAACGCAGGAGAGGCCTTTGGCGAGTTTCAGATGATGCTGGCGGATTTTGATGCGTCGGAGCTCTTTGAGACGATCCCCGGCTTCCACAATACGCGGAAACGCTATGAAACGTTTGAGGCGGATGTGAAGGCGAACCCGTGCGGAATGGTTGCGGAGGTGCAGGAGGAAGTGGACTGGCTGCTGTCTGTGAAGGACCGTGCTTGTAAGCTGATCGATCTGTATGAGGAAGGAAAGCTTCCGCTCCGAGTGACTCACAACGATACGAAGATCAATAATGTGCTGTTTGACAAGCAGAAGAAGTCTGCCCTTGTGGTCATTGATCTGGATACCGTTATGCCTGGTCTGGTGGGCAATGATTTTGGTGATGCGATCCGTTTTGCGGGAAATTTTGTGGCGGAGGATTGTCCGGAGTACGAGAAGGCGGGTGTGGATCTGGCTGTGTTTGAGGCCTTTGCGGACGGTTTTCTGAAACGTACGGCAGAGACTCTGACGGAGGAGGAGATCCGCTGGCTGGCGCACAGCAGTTTTGTGCTGACAACGGAACAGGCGGTTCGTTTCCTGGGAGATTATATTTTAGGAAGCCCGTATTATAAGATCAATTATCCGAAGCACAATCTGGATCGTGCCCGCTGTCAGATCGCGCTGGCGAAGGATTTGCTGGCCAAGATGGACGAGATGGAGCGGATCGTGGCCGAGTGCGTAAATATTTATAGAAAAAAGTAGTTACGTTTGAATGAATTTGTGGTACAATCAAACACAGGATTTTGTTTAGGAGTACCAATTATGTTAGAGACATTACGTCAGGTCTGCCTTGCGTTCCGCATTGCGGATGACCTGGTTTCTTATGATGAGTTAAAAGCGGGAAATATTAACCGTACATATAAAGTAAATACTGTAAAGCCGGATGGCAGTTTGAAGTCTTATATCATTCAGAAAGTGAACACATATGTGTTTAAGCACCCGGACTGGGTTATGGAAAATATTGATCATGTGACGGAGCATATTCGTGCGAAGAAGCGTGAGAAGATCGCACTGCATTTCCATCATACATCAGAGGGAAAAACCTATATGATCGATGATAATGGATTCTGGAGACTGTTCAATTATATTGAGTCGGATACATTCAATGTGACTACAGATCCGGATGTGATCCGTAATGCAGGAGAGGCTTTTGGTGAGTTCCAGATGCAGCTGGCGGATTTTGATGCGTCAGAGCTCTTTGTGACGATCCCGGATTTCCACGACACCCGTAAGCGCTATGAAAAGCTGGAGGCGGATGTACTGGCGGATCCGTGTGGCATGGTTGCAGAAGTGAAAGAGGAAGTGGACTGGCTGCTGTCTGTAAAGGATTGTGCCTGTCAGTTGACAGACCTGTTCAGAGCCGGAGAGATCCCGCTTCGTGTGACCCACAACGATACGAAGATCAACAACGTATTATTTGATAAGAAAGATAAGTCTGCCCTTGTGGTGATCGACCTGGATACCGTTATGCCTGGTCTGGTGGGCAGTGATTTTGGTGATGCGATCCGTTTTGCCGCGAATTTTGTGGAGGAAGATAGCCCGGAGGCAGAGAAGGCCGGGATCAATCTGGAGGTGTTTGAGGCTTTTGCGGATGGTTTCCTGAAGTGTACGGCAAAGTCGCTGACTGCGAAGGAGATCGAGACGCTGCCGCTCAGCTGTTTTGTGCTGGCTGCAGAACTGTCGACTCGTTTCCTGGATGATTATATTTTAGGCAGTCCGTATTTTAAGACGAATTATCCGGAGCACAATCTGGTGCGTACACGCTGCCAGATCGCGCTGGCGAAGGATATGCTGGCGAAGATGGATATCATGGAGCAGATCGTAAAAGAGTGCGTGAAGAAGTACGCGTAAATGTTGAGGGAGGCAGATGGCCTCCCTTTCTTTTTGGAAATCGGTTCCCTTTTCTAACATTATAAGGTATGATTGTATAAGAATCGATTTCGAAGGAAAGGGGATCCTTATGCAATATTATGGAACACTTGGCCCGGCTTGTGGTCAGGTTGAGATTTTGAAGAAGATGTTTGAGGCCGGTATGACCGGCGTTCGTATGAATATGTCCCATGGTGATCTGGATGCCAACGGGCACTGGCTGGAGCTGTTGTTTGAGGCTGCGAAGCAGTGTGGAGTGGAGAAACCGCAGGTGCTGATCGACTTGCGTGGTCCGGAGCTGAGACTGGGCAAGGTGGAGCAGGAGTTTTCTGTTGCAGAGGGCGAGCTGGTTCGCTTTGGCGAGGACGGCCTTTCTGTACCGCAGATGCTTCTGGATTATGCAGTGGCTGGCGATCATGTACTTTTGGATGACGGTAAGCTGGAGTTTGAGGTAACTCGCATTTACAGTGGTCTGGTTTGTGGAGATAAGGATCGGGCGAATAACTGGGCGATCGAGTGTCGCACACTCCGTGGAGGCATGGTGAAATCCGGAAAGAGTATGGCTATTGTGGGCAAGGAGCTTCCGATGCCGACCTTGACGGAGAGTGACGTGAAGAATATTGGTCTTGCAGCGCAGTATGGTGTGACAGGCGTGATGCAGCCGTTTGTGCGTGGCAAGTATGATCTTGTGACGCTCCGTGAGGCGCTGAGGGCAGCGGGAGCGGAGCACGTGGAGATTTTTGCGAAGATCGAAAATCTGCAAGGTGTAGGGGCTTTGGACGAGCTTCTGCCGTACTGTGACCACATTGTGATCGCTCGTGGCGATCTGGGCAATGCGATGCCGCTCTGGGAGCTTCCGCGTGTGCAGAAGGAGATTTCTGCCAAGTGTCGTGAGGCAGAGAAGCCGTTTATGGTGGTAACTCAGATGCTGGACTCCATGCATGAGCGTGCGGTCCCGACTCGTGCGGAGGTTTCTGATATTTACAATGCGGTCCTGGATGGGGCTGCATCTGTGATGCTGACAGGAGAGACTGCGGCGGGCAAGTATCCGGTCGAGGCGATGGAATATCTGGTTAAAACCGGTCAGGAAGCACTGCGTTAGTGTTTATATTATTCGTCTTTACGCTTGGAGTGTTCTTTGCTCCAGCGATGGATGGTGGAGTTTTCAGCCGGACAGGCGGTTGTGGAACCGGCAATGGCTGATTCGATGATAGCACGGGAATAGTGCTTGTAAGGAAGAAAGATGTCGGGCAGTTCGACGTGCAAAGCGCCGCAAGAGGTACATTTTAGTCTGCGTAGGAGGAAGATCTGTTCTTCGTCTGCAGCTGATATGACTTTACGGCGTTTGCTGTCTCTTACTGTTAAGAAACCTTTGCACTTGGGGCAGGTTGAGGCTTCTTGGGAGATGACATAATAGGTGTTATTTTTGGAGTAGATCAGGTATTTCGTCAAGACTATCATTGGTCTGCCTTCCGTTCGTAATGGTAATTTTTACCAATGTTGTACGAAAATCAGTTTTGGTTTAAAACGCGAAATAGGTGTGTGCAAACCAATGGGAACGAAACACAGGGAAATTTGTGACAAAAAAACATCCAGCAATCTTTTCCGCATAGGCGGTTCGGATCACTGGATGTTTTTTATGTATTAATTATTCTTTTCTTCCCACATTTTGACGGACATTCCGTTGACTTCGACATTATCTTCTACGGCAATGACCAGACAGCGGCGGCCTTCGATGATGCGGGTTTCGATGAGATCGAGGCGGTCCGGATTGATCTTGATGTCGACATCCGGGGTCTTAACGGCAAACTTTCCGGTGCCTGTGATGGCTGGAACCATGATGGAGGTGTTCTCACCTGCGGTTTTCTCGAAAATCTGGTCGAAGCGTTCCATACGCTCGGCCGGAGCGCCGCTCTTCTCCAGAAGTTCTTTCACTTCAGGCTTGGAAAGGGTGAACGGAACCACGTCTTCTTTATGTTCCTCTGCCATTTCTGTCAGGTTTTCATGGATCTGGCGAACGATCTCGTAGTCACATTCTTCTCCGAGTGTTTCGGTCAGAACGTCTTGGAAGACTTCTTTCTGAGCCTTGTAGGAGATCGGAGATGGTGCACCGAGGCAGGCATCGATGAATTCGTAGTGGAGTTCCTCAGGATTCTTGGAGAAGTAGAGGAGTCCGTGGATGTTGGAGCTGCGGTCGTCAAATGCCGGGAACAGGAAGCCGGTCATCGGCGGCTGTACCCACCAGTCTCTCGGACGTTCTTCGATGTGGTTAGTGGCCTCATTGTAGGAAAGACCCGGTTCGGAAAGCTTGACCGGGCAGATGCAGCAGAGGATGTGGTTGAATACTTCCTCAGAGGCATCGAACATCTCCTCATTGTCGTTGGCTTTGCCCGGAACATCGTAGGCACTGTGGATGAGGATGATGTAGTAATTCTCGCCGTAGTCGTAATTTTCGATGATCTTCTGGTAGAAGCTGTCAACCACTTCATCGTCTGTCAGTTTGTCGTCACGGAGTTTCATGAGGAGTGCGTGAGCGCTGTCCTCACCTTCGTCATGGATTCCGTACTCTAAGTTATGTAAGTTCTTTCCGATACCTCCGGATAAGGACTTTTTGAAAATCTCATAATATTTGAAGATCTCTTCCTCGGAAAGGGCGAAAAATGCCTCTTTCAGAGTTGTTTTGATCTGCTTTTCTGCGTCTACGTAGCATCCGCAGATGCGGGTGATGGCGTTGTTGTCTTTTTTGAACTGCTTTTTAATCTCAGAAATTTCGCGCTTGTTCATGTTTGTTGCCTCCTGAATTAGAGTAAAAAGCGGCGGGGGCAGACGGACTGCCCTGCGCCGCGTATGATCTTATAATGCGATCAGGCTTTCATCATCCGGAACGTAAAGTTTTCCGGAGTAGAACTTCTTACCTTCATTTTTGTACAGTCTTTCACGTCCTGCCACGTTGCTGTCCTCTGTGTGCCAGAGTACCAGGTTCGGAACGTTCAGTTCCTGAGCCAGCTCGCATGCTTCCTTGACTGTGGTGTGGTGTTTTTCATATGGTTTGAAGCGGTCGCGGTCTGCGTAAAGGCAGAATGCTTCTGCAAGGAGCCAGTCACATCCTTTGACGAACTTTTCGCATTTTGGATTGTATGGCTCGTCACCCAGGCATGTCAGCTTGAGGCCGTTGTTGAGGCGGAGGCTGAAACCAAACTGTTTTGCTTTTGTGGAATGAATATCGAAGAAGGTCACATCGTAGCTTAAGATGTGGCGTGTCTCACCATCCACCAGTTTTTCCAGATGGATGCGGTCTCCGATCATCTTATAATGCTTGCCCTGGAGGGTCAGTCTGCAGAGGGTGTCGATGGTTGCTGCCAGATCTTCGTGGCAGTAAATGTATGCATCGCCTTCATAGCTTCCCTTTAATATCTTTGTCGCGATCATGCGGACCATCCAGATCACACCGAGGATGTGGTCTGTATGCTCGTGAGTCACGAAAAGATGGTGGATGTTCTCGATCGGAACACGCATGTTGTCCAAAATGCGGAGAATACCGTTTCCGCCGCCTGCGTCTACCATGAAATATTCATCTTTGTCACGGAGGGCAAAGCAAGTATTATAAAGGTTCGTTACGGAAGCGTTTCCGGTACCGAATACGTATAAGATTTCTCTATCCATAAAATTGGTCTCCTTTTTGTACATGAAAAACCTTTGATTCTTATCTTTGAATATGTTACTATAAAATAAAAGGAATTGCAATGTCTGTGGAGGTACAATATGAGAGATTTAGATTATCTGAAACTATTATCCAGAGAATTTCCAACTATAAAAGCAGCTTCCAGTGAGATCATTAACCTGAAAGCGATCTGCGGTCTTCCGAAGGGTACGGAGTACTTCTTTAGTGATCTGCACGGTGAATATGATGCTTTTATTCACTTGCTGAGAAGCGCCTCCGGTGTCATCCGCGAGAAGATCAACGAGACATTTGATCTTCTGATTTCCGAAGAAGAGGAGTTGGCCTTGGCAAACCTGATCTATTATCCGAAGAAGGGTGTAAGAGCGGTTAAGAGAGAAGGTCGTTTCACTGAGGACTGGCAGAAGATCACCATTTACCGCCTGGTTCGTATTTGCAAACAGTGTGCATCCAAGTACACAAGATCCAAAGTTCGTAAAAAAATGCCGAAGGAGTTCGAATACATCATCGACGAGCTTCTTCATGTAGATTATAACGATGAGAACAAGAAGGTATACTACGAAGAGATCATCCATTCCATCATTGATGGCGGTATTGGTGAAGACTTTATTATCATGCTCTGCGATCTGGTACAGAACCTGACCATCGATAATCTCCATATCATCGGAGATATTTATGACCGTGGTCCGCGTCCGGATATCATTATGGAAGAGCTGATGAATTCCCACGATGTGGATATTCAGTGGGGTAACCATGATATTTCCTGGATGGGTGCTGCGTGTGGAAACTTGGCATGTATCAGTACGGTTCTTCGTATTGCGATCCGCTATGACTGTTTCGACCTTCTGGAAGATGGTTACGGTATCAACTTAAGACCGTTGTCTGTATTTGCTGCAAAGGTATATAAAGATGATCCGTGTGAGCGTTTCATGCCGCGAGGAATCGATGAGAATATTTATGATACAGTAGATCCGGGACTTGCTGCGAAGATGCACAAGGCGATCTCCATCATCCAGTTTAAAGTAGAGGGCCAGACCATCAAACGCCGTCCGGAGTTTGATATGAATGACCGTCTGCAGATTACAGCCATTGATTTTGCAAAGGGAACTGTGACGATCGATGGCAAGGAATATCCGATGCGTGATATCAATCTTCCGACTGTGGATCCGAAGGATCCGCTGGCGCTTACTAAGGAAGAGGAAGAACTGATGCGTACGCTTCAGATGTCCTTTAAGCACAGCACAAACTTACAGCGTCATGCTCGTTTCCTCTATTCTCATGGCGGTATGTACAAGCGCTGCAACTCCAATCTTCTTTACCACGGATGTATTCCGATGAAGGAAAATGGAGAGTTTGATGAATTAAAGATCAACGGTATCATTTATTCCGGTAAACGTTTACTGGATTATATTGAGGATATTGTAAATATGGCATACTTCCTTCCGGATGATGATCCGATGAAGGAGTGGTGCATGGACTTTGTATGGTACTTATGGTGCGGTCCGAAGTCTCCGGTATTCGGTAAGGATAAGATGGCGACTTTCGAGACATACTTTGTGGCGGAGAAATCCACTCACAAAGAGCATATGAATCCGTACTACAAGCTGAGCCAGAAAGAGGAGATCTGTGATAAGATCCTGAAGGAGTTCGGACTTCCGACAGAAGGTTCTCATATCATCAATGGTCATGTTCCGGTTAAGTCCAAAGATGGCGAGAGTCCGGTTAAGGGCAACGGCAAACTGTATGTCATTGACGGTGGCCTTTCCAAGGCATATCAGCCGAAGACAGGTATTGCAGGTTACACATTGATCTTCAACTCTCACTATCTGGCACTGGCAGAGCATAAGCCGTTCGATCCGAACCAGGAGAGCACTCCGAAGGTAGAAATCGTGGAGCGTATGCGTAAGCGTGTGATGGTTGCGGATACTGATATCGGTAAGAGATTACAGACTCAGATCGAAGACCTTTATGAGTTGGTTGAGGCTTACAGAGGCGGTATTCTGAAGGAAAATTATAAATTTTAGGAGAATTTAAAGTTAGATGAGCAAGGAAGAATTTTTAAGAGAGCTGGAAGAGGCGCTTGCGGGAGATGTTCCGGAGGCGGTGATTCGAGATAACGTGAGTTATTATGGCTCTTACCTTTCACAGGAGATGGCCAAGGGCCGCTCTGTGGAGGAGATTGTCAGTGAGATTGGTGAACCGTTCATTATTGCAAAGACGATCATTGAGCATTGCGAAGCATCCGGAGAGTGCGGAGGAAACAGTGGTTATGGAAGCTATCAGGATACTTATCAGGATAGCGGAAGCCGCCAGAGTTCCTATGGAAATTCCGGCCAGGGGAATGGTCAGGGCCGCAGCCCGTTTTCAGGCATGCACTATATTGATCTGAATAAGTGGTACTGGAAATTACTGGCAATTGTTATTCTGTTTATGGTGGTGTCCGTTGTATTTCGTGTGATCGGTGGCATTTTTGTATTGCTGATCCGCTTCTCCGGACCACTGATGATGTTTTTCCTGGTTTATTGGGTGATAAAAAATATGCGCGGGCGATGAGCCATGCACAGACAGACGAATTAAAAAAGATGCAGAGAGAGCTTGCTCTCGACTGCATCTTTTTTTGTTTGGATGGATGTATACGGCGAATGCCGTGACAGCGAGCGTGTTTGCACGCGAGCTGTCAGCATGGCTCATTGGAGATTGAATATGGCGTTTTGGACATATATGAAACATACTCTCTTTTTTGTCCAATCATTTTGGGGCGAAAAGATTCTTGATTGGACTATATTGGAATTT
>JAFYOD010000333.1 GCA_017556515.1 Lachnospiraceae bacterium | reverse complement strand
ATCACTGTATTCTCAACATTACCTTCCATGTTGTTTAAGTGGAAGAAACCTTCGTACATCTCTGTGTACTGCGGTCTGTCAAATGCCGGAAGCATGTTGTCGAATTCCATAGCGATCTGTACGGAGTTTTTCATCTTCGCTTTAGCGCTGCCCGGATGAATGTTCTGGCCATGCACAAATACTCTTAAGGACGCTGCGTTGAATGTCTCATATTCCATGGAACCCCAAGCACCGCCGTCAACTGTGTATGCGAAGTCTGCGCCAAAACCTTCTACGTCAAAGTTATCTACGCCGTGACCGATCTCTTCGTCCGGTGTGAATGCAACTTTGATTGTACCATGCGGGATCTCCGGATGGTTGATGAGGTACTCAGCCATACACATGATCTCTGCGATACCAGCCTTGTCATCTGCACCAAGTAATGTATGACCGTCAGCTGTGATAAGATCCTGACCGATGTAATCTTTCATGAACGGGAACATGGACGGGCTTAATACGAACTCTGTATCGCCTAATTTGATGTCGCCGCCATCATAGTTTTTGATGATCTGCGGATTTGTCGGATCATCCGGATAATCCGGAGATGTATCCATGTGTGCAAGGAAACCGATTGTCGGGCAATCTGTATCTACTGTAGCCGGGATTGTACCGTATACATAGCAGCGATCGCTCATGGAAACATCCTGTAAACCGATCTCTTCCATCTGAGCCTTCAGGTATTTTGCAAGTTCGAACTGCTTGTCTGTACTCGGGTTAATTTTTGTATCACCAGCAGACTGTGTGTCATAAGACGCATACTTTAAGAAATAATCAACAACTTTAGACATATTCCTTCTCCTTTTCATTTATAAAACTTTTATGGTGTAAAAACCAATAATCCCCGACAAATATCATATCATATTTGTCGGGGAATGTCCACGTGAACCTAATTTCCCTGAAGAAGTCTTGCAATTTCAGAATCTTCGTTCAGAATAATCGTTTTGTTGGAACCTTTAAGACTTGCTTTTAAAGCATCCAGGCTGCGAAGGTAGTTATAATACTCCGCTTTGCTTGTATCATTGTATGCCTCAGATAAAATACGCATGTACTCTGCTTCACCTTCTGCACGGATCTTTTCGGCTTTTGCTTTTGCTTCGGAAATCAAAACAGAAACTTCACGGTCTGTAGAGTTTTTAATTACAGTTGATTCATACTGACCGTCCGCGATATATCCGGCTGCAATATTCTGACGTTCAGAGATCATACGCTGATATACAGCTTCTTTGTTGGAATCCGGAAGATCCAGCATCTTTGTCTCGACCTTTTTTACAGTAATTCCATAGCTGTCGAGGGAATCACCGATCTTCTCTGTGATCATCTCTGCAAGCTTACCGTCACGACCGGAAATAACATCTGCCTGATCGGTGGATGAGATCACGTTTTTCACTGCATTATAAACGACTACAGAAATTCGGCTCTCTGCATTTGCCTTATTGGCACCAAGTCTGGAAAGGTACTCCAGCGGGTCTGTGATGGACCAAAGAGCAAAGGAGTCTGTAACCATCACTTTTTTATCTCTTGTATTTACTTCACTCGGTACAAGGTCATATACCATCTCATAGTTCGGGATAGACATGGTTGTCTGAATGAACGGGATCTTAAAGCTGAGTCCCGGTTCATCAATAACCTTCACTACCTTTCCAAACTGAAGGACTAATTTGTACTCATCATTGTATGTGCTTACGATACTGGAACCGCCAACAACCAGTACAAGGACGAGAACAATGATCGCAATAAATGAACTACTGATTTTCTTCATATCATTCTTCTCCTTTCTACTGACCGACTGTTGTTGTAAACGGCTCTAACGGAAGCATTGTCTGTGTCCCGCTGCCATTGTCAATGATTACCTTTAAATCCGGAAGAAGTTCTTCCATTGTCTCATAGAACATACGCTTCTTGGTGATCAGCGGATATTTAATGTACTCTGCATAAGTATCTTCGAAACGTGCCACCTGACCGGTCGCCTCATTGATACGCTGCTGCTTAAATGCCTCTGCCTCCTGGATCAGCTTATCGGCTTCTGCTTTCGCTTTCGGAATGTTTTCAGACTGATATTTCTTTGCTTCGTTGATCGCAGTTTCCATACCCTGTTTTGCATCTTCTACGGCCTTGAATGCATCACCTACATCTGCACGCGGCATATCAGAGTCCTGAATGGAAACGTTGTAGATACCATATCCGATATTTTCATCAACCAGTCTCTGTGTCAGCTGCTCTTTGATACGCTCCTGGATCTGAGTTTTACCGGTTGTGATAACCTCGTCTACGTTGTACATACCAACCGTATCACGAATATAACTCTGAGCCAGGTTTTTGATGATCTCATCATAAACAGATTTATGACGAACCGCCTGAATCGGATCAGTTACCATGTACTCAATGTAGAAATCTACGTTTGTAAGGTTGAAGTCTTTTGTGATCATAAGACTTTCATTTTCGATTGTTACCGGAGATTCCGGAGAGGCACCGTAAGCACGGTTTGGATCAGTGGTATATCCGATCTGCATACCTGTAATCGCTTTGGATACCTTCGTTACCTTCTGAATATACGGAATTTTAAAGTGAAGACCGGAAGATTCCACAACAGACGGGCTTCCGAATGTTGTTACTACAGCCATTTCCTGCTCACTGAGAGTATAAATACCACTAAATGCAGAAGCAGCAAGGAATACAATTACTGCAACAAGACCGATTCCTTTTCCGATCTTTCCTGCATTTACGTTGAAATTGATACTTCCTCCGGATGTCGGGCGTTTTGCACGTTTTGGTGTTCCGTTTTCATCTTGTTCAAACACAACATTGTCCTCTTGATTTTCTTTCTTTTTGGAAAAGTCACTCATCATCTGATCTAAGGTTCCGGTCTTCTTTAAAGAAGATAAACCAAATACAACAAGCATGACGAGCCAAATAAGCATTTCTAACATTTGTCCTGCTTTTCCTCCTTTATTTAATTCTGGTTTTCTGTGGATTCCTTTCGGTCCAGATCCATCTGAAGCTGTTCAAGATAATGAACCAGCATATCTCGATGACTTCTGATCTTCCAAGCCTTCGGAATCACTTCATCATAAGTAAAGCTCTTTCTACCGCCCTCTTCCATACGTTTCCAAAACTCATAGATGACATCGAAGGGAATATAATAAATCTCATCCTCTGATGTATAGGAAAGTATGATAAATGCGACTCCGCCCTGACTTTCAAATTCACTCATAAAGGCAATCTGATGTGGGTGGATGTTCTGGAGCGGAAATGTCTTTACTGCACATTCTTTCGCATCGAAACAAACCGGAATTCCCTGGACGGCACCGATATAGTCTACCGTACTTTTCGTATCGAAATATGCCAACGTAATATGCCTGCTGGCTTTATCGATCTCGATCGGAGTAATCGGAGTTGGAACTTTTTGGATCAATGCAAGTTTCTTTTCGCGGTAACTGTCATTGGTTCGATTGATCAGATCTTCT
>JAFYOD010000332.1 GCA_017556515.1 Lachnospiraceae bacterium | reverse complement strand
TTCGAGAAGTTTCAGTGCGAATTCATCAGAACTCATACCAAATCGTTTGATACACGGGAATACATAGAATGCACCCTGCGGCTCATAACAATCCATTCCAATCTCGTTGAACGCTTTTACGAGATATTTTCTTCTCTCATCGTATGCCTCGCGCATCTCTGCCACGTCCTCATCGCCATTGCGAAGGGCCTCAACCGCAGCATACTGGCTGGTTGTCGGTGCACACATGATCGCAAACTGGTGGATCTTCAGCATCTGCTGTAAGATCACCTTCGGCGCACATGCATAACCGAGTCTCCATCCTGTCATGGCATAAGATTTGGAAAAACCGTTGATCAGAACAGTTCTCTCTCTCATTCCCGGAATGGATGCGATGGTCACATGATTGCCTGTGTAAGTAAGCTCAGAATAGATCTCATCAGAGATTACATACAGATCATGCTCTTCGATCACCTCTGCGATTGCTTTCAGATCTTCCTCTTCCATGATGGAACCTGTTGGATTGTTCGGGAACGGTAAGATCAGAACTTTTGTTTTCGGAGTGATCGCTGCAAGCAGTTTCTCCTTTGTCAGACGGAACTGATCCTTTTCTTCCAGCTGAATGGAAACCGGAACACCACCTGCCAGAATTGTACACGGCGGGTAGGAAACGTAGCTCGGCTGCGGGATCAGAACTTCATCTCCCGGATCCAGCATTGCGCGAAGCGCGATATCGATCGCCTCGCTGCCGCCAACGGTTACCATACATTCGTCTTTATAGTCATAGGAAACATTGAAACGGCGCTCTAAATAGTTACAAATTTCAACTTTTAATTCTTTTAAACCTGCATTGGATGTATAGAAGGTCTGGCCTTTTTCCAAAGAAAAAATACCTTCTTCTCGGATGTGCCATGGTGTGTCGAAGTCCGGCTCACCAACACCAAGGGAGATCGCATCCTTCATTTCGCTTACGATATCAAAGAATTTACGGATTCCGGACGGCGGAATCGTTGTTATTGTTTGAGATAACGGGTTTCTCACAGACTAATCAGCATCCTTTCATCTTCCGGATTCTCGCACATAACAACGCCATTCTCTTTGTATTTCTTGAGAATGAAATGTGTGGATGTGCTTACTACGGAACTAATTGTAGCCAGCTCTTCATTGACAAACTGTGCTACTTCGCGGAGTGTTTTGCCTTCGATAATTACGGTAAAATCAAAGTTACCGGAGGACATCAGGTATACAGAAGAAACTTCCTTATGCTGATAAATACGCTCTGCGATCTTATCATAACCAACACCTCTCTGAGGAGTTACTTTAACCTCGATCAGGGCAACAACGTTTTCTTCATGAGTATGTTCTCTATTCGCTTCCATACTATACCTCCTCAGTGAGTTTATATATTTCGTCCGGCTGCGGGCGCTCTAAATATCCCGTTCCGCCGACACCTGTCATTTTACGTGCAATACCTTTTTCTACTTTTCCGATCACTGCGGCAAAGATCCCCTGCTCAGCCAGCCCCTGAACCATATCTTCTCCATGGTTCGCTGCCACCAGAACGCAATCTCCACACCACAAACGGAACGGATTCAGATCGAAAAGTTCACACACTTCAATGAGTTCCTGTCTCACAGGCATCTTTAACAGAGAGAAAGTAATTCCTTTTCCATATGCTCCGGAGAGATTCCAGAGCGCTGTCAAAATACCGCCCTCTTCTACGTACTCCCATTCGGTCGCACCCAAAGA
>JAFYOD010000048.1 GCA_017556515.1 Lachnospiraceae bacterium | reverse complement strand
GTAGTCGTATATGTATTCATTCAATTTCACCCCGTATTGGATTATTATATCATGAAAAGCTGAAAAACAGCCACACATAACCGCATGGCTGTTTGTATATTTCTTATTTAGTTAGACAAATTAAAAGTTTTAGTATTCCTCTATTCTTGCTTTGACATCAACATGGATAAACCAACCAACAAAACAATACCGAGAGTAAAACATACACACCCTAAAATGGTATCCAACTGATTCGCGAAGAAACCTATCAATACACTACCTAATAACATCACGCACATCCATTTGAAAATATTACTAACCTTCTTTTTTAATTTGGCTTTTTCGGTATCTGCATATTCCGCTATTTTTTTTAATGTTTCCTTTTCTTTATCCATATTCTCGCTTTTCCTTTCTCCGTCAATAATCTCACGAATATCTACATCGAAGAAATCCGCAATTTCAATGAGTAATCCAACATCAGGCATATTACTGCCCGTTTCCCATCTCGATACAGACCTCCTGGATATGTTGAACTGCTCAGCAAGCTGTTCCTGCGTAAACCCTTTTCCTTTTCGGAGTTCTCTTAAAAACTCTCCTGTTTTTACTTGGTTCATTACTACCTCCTTGCAAGAACAACATACCGTATCCCGTTCAATTTGTATAGGACACAAAGCGAGCAATGCCCTATTTTATTAATGGGACAGTATTGTCTCATCCAATTAACTATCAAGAAAATTCAAATTTGTCGACCTGTTTTCTTTTTTTATAATAGCATAATATATTCGACAAAAATAGCCTCTGCATAATATTTCATCGAATATGCAGAGGCTGATATTAATATTTACTTTGTCTACAGTCTGAGGCTGTCCTGAACATAAATAGGACAGCCCTTTTTCTATTGAAATTTTATTTTGGTTCTTTTCCTTCTTTAAAGATACGGATCATTTCTCTTGTCAGGCTGATGCCGTCATCTTCAGCCGGAAGCTCATCTCTGCTGAACCACTCAGCGGAAGCCAATTCGTCTTCATCCAGCGAAACAACATCATCACCATCCAGGTCACAGAAGTAACCAACGGAAAGGTTTCCTGCGATACCCCATGGCTGGCTCTTATAATAACGAACGTTTTTAACCTTCAGACCAACCTCTTCCAGAACTTCACGTTCTACGGCTTCCTCTGCAGTTTCACCGATCTCAATAAAACCGGCCAGAAGACCGTAGCGTTTAAAGTTACGGTTCGCATAAGTACTGAGCATCAGTTTGTCACCATTGATCAGACCAATGATCGCAGCCGGAGCGATACGCGGGAAGATCAGGTTGCCGCAGTTCGGACAGCGCATCATACGTTCTTTTTCATCATGAACTGTCGGTGTTGCGCAGTTTCCGCAGTAGCGGTTTACGCGGTACCAGTTGTACAGATGCCATGCAGTCATCATGGCAAAACAAATATTTTTTGATGTTCTCTGACGAAGAGACATTGCCGGTTCATAGGAATAATATGTATCTTCCAGATCTCCGGATTCACCCATCCAAAGGAAATAACGGTTGTCCTGCATTGTAAAAATATACTGAACTTCATCCACATGCCAGTGGTTCCAGTCTTTGCACCACTCTTTAACCTGCGCCCAAGTCGGAAGAGAAAGTTCGTCATTGCTGTCACGGTGTACCAGCATTCCTTTGCCCTGTACGCAGACAACGATATCATTATCATTTGGGGTTTCT
>JAFYOD010000331.1 GCA_017556515.1 Lachnospiraceae bacterium | reverse complement strand
TCTGGCAGCCAACGAGGGTATTGTTCAGGGCATTTATTTTGCACAGAACGAGAGCGACCTTCTCAACTTCCTCCGTCAGCCGTGGGTAATGGCAGGCAGTGACTGGAGCGATTATGCAGAAGTTGTGGATCGTGAGAAGAAAGCAGGCGGTCATCCGAGAGCCATGTCTACCATGACTCGTCGTCTGGAACTGATCCGTGAAAATAATCTTTGGAGTCTTGAGGATGCGATCTACCGCATGACAGGTATGCCATCCGAAGTATACGGTCTTCCGATGATTGGTAAATTAAAAGAGGGTCTGCATGCAGACATTACCATCTTTGATTATGACAATATGAAGGCGATGTGTGACTACGACTATCCATTCCGTAGAAATCAGGGTATCGAGTATGTGATCGTCAATGGAGGAATTGCAGTGGAGCACGGCGAATTTACCGGACTGAAAAACGGTAAAGTGCTTCGTATGAAACGCTAGGAAGGAGAGTGCGGACGATGAAATTAATGGAAATCCCTTACAAACGCCCGGATGTGGAGGCGATGATCGAGAAATGTGCAGAGCTGACTGAGGATTTTGCAAATGCAGAAAGTGCAGCGGAGCAGATTCGTATTTTTAAGGAGTTTGAGGAAGAGAAGGGACATTTTGAAACTTATTTATGCCTTTCTAATATCAGAAACTCTGTGGATACAGAAGATCCGTTCTACATTGAAGAGCAGGCGTTTTACGATAAAGTGAGCCCGAAAGCAACTCAGTGTTTCAATGAATTTACAAAGGGAATTATCGAAAGCAAGTTTATCGATGAATTGAGAAAAGAGTTCGGTGATTATTTCTTTGACTGCATGGAGATGGATCAGAAGATATTCTCTCCGGAGATCATGGATCTGATGGCAGAAGAAAATGAACTGACTTCCAAATATGAGCAACTGTATGCATCTGCCAGAATCGAATTTGAAGGCAAGATTTGCAATGTTTCCCAGCTTTCTGCGTTCCGCCAGAGTCCGGACAGAGCGATCCGTAAGGCTGCGATCGAGGCAGAGGGCAAGTTCTTTGATTCTCTGCAGGACCAGATTGAAGAGATTTACGATCGTCTGGTGAAGAACAGAACCGAGCAGGCAAAACGCCTTGGATTCGAAAACTATGTGGAAGTGGCTTATCTCAGAAATCACCGTTCTTACGATAAAGAAGCCGTTGCAAAGTTCCGTCAGCAGGTTCTTGAAGTAATGGTTCCGAAAAACGTGGAATATAAGAAACTGCAGGCAGAGAAGATCGGTATCGAAGATTTTAAGTTCTACGATGATGATTTCTTTTTTGCAGACGGAAATCCGATGCCGAAGTACAGCACCAAGGAGATCCTTGAGCGTGCACAGCAGATGTTTGGCGAGATGAGTCCGGAGACCAAGGAACTGATCGATTTGATGATGGACAAGAATCTGTTTGATATCGAGGCCAGAAACGGTAAGAGAAACGCAGGTTACTGCGTAACCATTCAGGACTTTGGATACCCATTCATTTTCTCCAATTCAAATGGTACTTCCGGAGACGTGAAAACTCTGACCCATGAGTGTGGCCATGCGCTGGCTGCATACACAACTCAGAAGCTGATCGAATATCCGGCTCTTCGCTTTGCACCGATGGAGGCTTGTGAGACACATTCCATGAGCATGGAGTTCCTGACAAGCCCGTGGCATCATTTGTTCTTCGAGGAAGATGCTGCTAAATATAGCGAGCATCTGGCGAAGAGCGCATCTCTGTTCATTCCGTACAGTGTGATCGTCGATTACTGGCAGGAGCTGGTATACTCCAATCCGGACTGGACAAAAGAGGAGCGCAACCAGGCATGGTTGGAGCTGGAAAAACAGTTCCGTCCGTACATTGATTTCGCAGACCTTCCGTTCTACAGCAGAGGCGGCGGATGGCAGAGACAGATCCATATCACATGTATGCCGTTCTATTATATCGATTATTCCATCGCACAGACACTGGCGATCCAGTTCTTCTCCCTGTTCTTACAGGACAAAGAATCTGCGTGGGAGAAATACATGAAGTTCGTGAAAATCGGCGGTAAGATGAACATTGATGAGACCATCGCAGCCTGCGAGCTGACCAGTCCGTTTGAACCGGGCAGCCTGAAGGCGATCTGTCAGCCGGTATACGAGTGGATTGACAATCTGGGAAAATAAAACACTATTTGACAGAATCCCTTTGTCCATCTATAATGGTGGATAGAGTTTGAGATAAGGAGCAAAAAGCAATGCAATTTACTTACCCGGCTATTTTTACAAAACATGAAAATGATGAAGGATACCATGCAGAATTCCCGGATCTTGCTATGTGTGAAGTGGACGGTATCGACCTGTTCAGCACAGTAGAAGAGGCAAGAACTGCTGCATTTAACTGGATTACAACTGAGATCGAAGAGTTCGACGGAGACCTTCCGTTCGCAACTCACAAAGACGATATCAAAGTAAAGGAAAATCAGGTGGTAAAACTGATCTCCGTTATGGTTAAGATGGTTCCGGATTACGACTAATGGAAGCATAATATAAGAGACTCCCTAATACAATGGTAGCAACCGATTGTTAGGGAGTCTTTTATTTT
>JAFYOD010000047.1 GCA_017556515.1 Lachnospiraceae bacterium | reverse complement strand
GCGAACAATGGACACAGATCATCCGTGACTGCTTAGCAAGCGGTCAGTCAAAAAAGACCTGGTGCGAAGAGAACGGCATTTCGGAAAAAGCCTTTTATTATTGGCAGAGGATCCTTCGCAATGAAGCCTGTCTGGAATCAAAGCAGCTTCCTACGACAGCACCTCCTCTGCAAAAAGAGGAGATGCCGGTCGCTTTTGTTGAATTAAAACCAATGTCTTCTCTTTCTCCGTGCAGGGGCGTGTTTCAACCGGACATTGTGATCCGCAGCGAACACTTTGTCTTTGAGATAGCCAATACCGCATCGGAGTCACTGCTCCGACATCTGGGAGGACTCCTTCATGTTAAATGATGCAACCGGATTTTCAAAGGTGTTCCTGGTAACCGGTTATTCGGATCTGAGAAAAGGGATCGATGGCCTAGCTAATGTCATCAAGTATCGTTTTGAACTGGATCCTTTTCAGAAGAATGTCTTGTTTCTGTTTTGCGGGCGACGCACAAACCGGATCAAAGGTTTGGTATGGGAAGGCGATGGGTTCCTGCTTCTTTATAAAAGATTGAACGTCGGCAGCTTTAGCTGGCCACGTACGGCTGCTGAGGCCATGGAGATCACGCCAAAACAATATAGGATGTTGATGCAAGGGCTTGAGATCGTGGCAAAAAAACCGATCCAAGAGACACATCCGACCAAACTCTGCTGAGTTTTGTGCAAAACAGAGAAATTTAACATGAGATTTTTCAGCGATTTCCGGAACGTTCTGCCTTTATCCACAAAATCAAAAAAGGTGCCTGTCCTCATCCGGATTACAAGATCACGGAAAAACCGATCGGTGGATAACGATTCCGAAAACTCGAAAAAATCTAAGTTTTTTTAGATTTTTAGGCCAAAACTGCTTTTGGTAAATATGCCGATGCCCGAAAAGCCCCGGGTTGGATATTTTTCAGGACTTATTGTATAATAAGGTCAGAAAAGGCAGGAGGAGTCGGCATGGCTAAGTACACAGAAGAACAGTTGAATACGTGCAGCAAAGAGATGCTGATCACCTTGCTTCTTTCTATGCAGGATCAGATGGAACAGTTGAACCAAAACTTTGAAAAACTGGTGGAGCAGCTGGCTGTGGCGAACCATCAGCGTTATGGACGCTCATCCGAAAAACTTTCCGTTATCGATGGCCAGTTAACTTTGGATGACTTGATCTTCAATGAGGCCGAAGCACTGACGGACACGACCTACGTTCTTGAACCAACAGAAGAACAGGTCCTCAGCAAACGATCCTCAAGACCATCCGGGAAACGAGAAGCGGATCTGAAGGAACTCCCGGTCGAGATCATCTCTCATGAGATGTCAGAGGATCAGTTAACGGCGATCTTTGGCGCTAACGGCTGGAAGCGACTTCCGGACGAAGTGTTTAAGCGCATCAAAGTTCAGCCGGCCATTTATAAAGTAGAAGAACATCATGTGGCAGTTTATGCGGGCAGGGATAACGAGACGATCGTAAAAGCAGACCGTCCCAAAAGTCTGTTGCGCAATAGCCTTGTGTCCCCGTCTCTCGGGGCGAGCATCATGAATGCAAAGTATACGAACGGCCTTCCCCTTTACCGGATCAGCCAGGAATTCGAACGAAACGGCCTTCATATTTCTCGCCAAGTCATGGCGAACTGGATGATCCAGTTGGCAGACCGATATCTGGGGATCGTATATGACCGTCTCCATGAGCAGCTTCTGGGATATCATGTCCTGCAGGCAGATGAGACACCGGTCAAAGTCTCTAAGGATGGACGACCGGCAAACAGCCAGAGCTATATGTGGGTATACCGGACCGGTAAGTATTACAAAAGTACGCCGATCATCCTATACGATTACCAGAAAACACGAAGCCACGAACATCCAAAGCAGTTTTTAAAAGGCTTCGAAGGTCTTGTGGTAACGGATGCTCATTCGGCATACGGGAAACTGGACCGGGAACACGAGGAGCTTTCATTCACAGCATGCTGGGCTCATGCAAGGCGCCGGTATTCGGATGCATTAAAAGCATTGCCGAAAGGAAAGAAAGATGCTGCTGCAAAACAAACGGTTGCCTACGAAGCCTTGACTCGGATCGCGGCGATCTACCATCTGGACAACGAACTGTCAGAACTGTCACCGAAAGAACGGCAGCGAAAGCGAAAGCGAATGATCGAACCTCTTGTAGAGGCTTATTTTGCGTGGATAAAAGAGATCAAGCAAGAGAATTCCTTGATTGCAGGAAAAACGTTGGATGGGATCCATTACAGCTTGAACCACGAAAAAGCACTTCGGATGTTCTTGGAAGACGGAGAGGTTCCTCTGGACAATAATGCCACAGAAGGAGCATTACGAAGCTTCTGCCTTCACAAACACGCTTGGAAACTCATTGATACCATCGATGGCGCGAAATCGAGTGCGATCATCTACAGTATCGTTGAAACTGCAAAAGCAAACCATTTGCATCCGTTCCGGTATCTGGAGTTTCTTTTGGAAACACTGAAAGATCACCAGGATGATAAAGATCGGTCATTCATCGATGATCTGCTTCCCTGGTCTACAAAACTGCCGGATATTTGCCGGTTATAATAACTGCAATCATGAGGTCGTCAGAAATGACGGCCTTTAAAAACATCGGTACTCATGATTTACCGTATACGTT
>JAFYOD010000330.1 GCA_017556515.1 Lachnospiraceae bacterium | reverse complement strand
GCCACAGGACGCATGGTGGAACATTCGATTTATGGCGAGCAGCTGGCGGTGGAGAGTTATGAAATTAAGGATCCGGAAGATACGCTGGCGATTGAACGATATCTCGGCTCCGGTGCTATCAAAGGCATCGGAGCTGCTTTGGCTAAAAGGATCGTTAAAAAATTTAAAACAGACACTTTCCGCATTATGGAAGAAGAACCGGAGCGTCTGGCGGAGGTCAAGGGTATCAGTGAGCGCATGGCCATGGAAATCGCGGATCAGGTTGAGGAAAAGCGTGATATGCGTCAGGCGATGCTGTTTTTGCAGCAGTATGGTATCTCCATGAATCTGGCAGTGAAGATCTACCAGCAGTATGGTCAAAAGCTTTATTCTGTTATTCAGGAAAATCCGTATCAGCTGGCAGACGATATTTCCGGTGTCGGTTTTAAAATTGCAGATGAGATCGCGGCCAAAGTAGGTATTTTTACGGATTCTGATTATCGAATTAAGAGCGGACTGTTTTATACGCTCTTACAAGCCATGGGAAATGGTCACACCTATTTGCCGGAGGAAGAACTGCTGGCCAATGCTTCTGAACTCTTGCGGGTTGATGCGGAACATATGGGAAAACACATTATGGACCTGCAGATGGAGCGCAAACTGATCATTAAAGAAAAAGATGGAGTCAGGATCGTATTTCCGACTCAGTTCTTTTATATGGAATTAAATACTGCGAGGATGCTTCATGATCTGAATCTGAGAGACCATGTTCAAGAGGATAAGATCAAAGCACGGATCAAGAGGATCCTGGCGGCGGATGAAATGGAACTGGACGAATTGCAGGAGCAGGCAGTGATCGAGGCAGTAAACAATGGTCTGCTCATTGTGACTGGCGGTCCGGGCACAGGAAAGACAACGACGATCAATACGATCATTCGTTATTTTGAGCAGGAAGAGATGGAGATCTTACTGGCAGCTCCGACCGGACGTGCTGCGAAACGTATGGCAGAAGCGACCGGATATGAGGCAAAGACGATCCATCGCTTACTGGAATTGACAGGCGTTCCGATGATGGACAGCCGCAGCAGTTCAGCAGACGGAAGTTCCGGCGCATCGGGAAGTATACGGCTGGAAGGCATGCATTTCGAACGAAATGAAGAAAATCCACTGGATGCGGATGTGATCATTATCGATGAGATGTCCATGGTTGATATCAGTCTAATGCACGCACTTTTGAAGGCAGTCAATGTAGGTACCAGACTGATCCTGGTGGGTGACGTGAACCAGCTTCCGAGTGTGGGACCGGGCAATGTATTAAGAGATATGATCGAATCGGGGAAATTCCCGGTCGTGAAGTTGACAAAGATTTTCCGTCAGGCAGCAGAAAGCGATATCATTGTCAATGCCCATAAGATCAACGATGGAGAGCGCGTACCTTTGGAAAAGCGAAGCAAAGACTTCTTATTTATAAGAAGAGACTATCCGACCGATATTGTACGGGACATGATGGTGCTTCTGAGAGACAAATTGCCCAACTACGTGCAGGCAGATCCGACAGAGATCCAGATCATGACACCAATGCGAAAAGGTGCTCTGGGAGTTGAACTGTTAAATAAAGTCCTTCAGGAGAATTTCAACCCTCCGGGACCGGATAAGCAGGAAACAGAATCCGGCGGAATCATTTTCCGTAAAGGCGATAAGGTCATGCAGATCAAGAACAACTACCAGTTAGAATGGGAGACCAGAAATCGATATGGAATCCCATTAGAGCGTGGAACGGGCGTGTTCAATGGTGATACAGGTATCATTCGAGAGGTAAATAACTTCGCGGAG
>JAFYOD010000329.1 GCA_017556515.1 Lachnospiraceae bacterium | reverse complement strand
GTCCGAACCTTTGCACAGGCGGCCACAACTACCACGGCAAATATGAGTTCATCTGCATCCAGTCCAGGGAGAAAACTGTAGTGCTTCTTATCAAGATCGCTCAGAAGTTCAAAGATGTTAAGAAGAACTAAATTGATACTGGCATTACATATTGCAAATAACGGATCCGGCGTCCATGTGGCGCCGGGTTCTTTCATAAGGTGATTTTTCAATATGAGAACATTAACTATTGTAAAAGATAAAGATTTTTATCGAAAAGTACTCTCTATTATGCTGCCGGTTGCCATGCAGCAGGCTATTAACATGGGCGTTAACATGCTGGATACCATGATGCTGGGATCCTTTGGTGAGATCCAGCTGTCCGCATCCAGTCTTGCCAATCAGTATTATAATTTCTTTACGATCATGTGTATGGGTATTATCGGAGGCTCCAGTGTGCTTTCTGCTCAGTACTGGGGAGCTAACGACAAAGATAAAGTTCGCGAAACATTTAGCATGGCATTTCGCCTGGCAACAGCTGTCGCGATTTTCTTTATGATTTTAACACTATTGATCCCATCACAAATCATGTCGATCTATACCAATGAAGCCAACGTGATCGAAGAAGGTGTGAAGTATTTAAAGATTACGGCTTTTATTTTCTTCTTCCATGGCACCAGCCTGGTTTGTGCACAGCTAATGCGCTCAGTAGGAAAAGCAAAATTAGGTTTGTATGTTTCCATCGTATCCTTTGTGGTAAATATCTTAGCCAACTATACCTTCATCTTTGGTAAATTTGGCGCTCCTCGAATGGAGATCGCAGGTGCGGCTCTGGGAACATTCTTCGCACGACTTTCTGAATTCATTGTTACCTTTGTCTATATTTTGGTGATCGATAAGAGACTTGGACTTCGTGTGAAACATCTCATGAAGAATCCGTCTGCATTGTTCTATAAAAACTATTTCCGTCTGGGAGCTCCTGTACTGGTAAGTGATGGTTTGCTGGCACTTGGAGGAAACCTTGTTTCTGTAATCCTTGGACATATGGGAGCTGCAGTAGTTGCTGCAAACTCCATTTGTATGGTAGTCGATCGCTTATGTACAGTTATTATCCAGGGTGTTTCCAATGCTTCTGGAATTATCACAGGAAATACGATCGGTCAGGGAGACAAAAAGAAGGCGATGGAACAGGGTGAAACCTTCTATTTCTTAAGTATTATATTTGGTATTGTCAGTGCGGTACTTGTCTATATCTTTGGTCCGATGACAATCTCTGTATACTCACTGACAGAAGAGACTATAAAGGTTACAAGACAGCTGATGAATGCCTACGTTGTGATCGTGTTCTTCCAGGCAATTCAGTCTGTTATGACAAAGGGAGTCCTTCGCGGAGGCGGAGACACAAAATTCCTGATGATCGCAGACATCCTGTTCATGTGGCTTGTTTCCATTCCTCTTGGCGCAGCCGGAGGCTTGCTCCTCAGCTGGCCTGCATGGCTGACTATGCTTGCGTTGAGAGCTGATTATGTGATCAAATCTGCATGGTGTGTTTCCAGATTGTTAAGTGGAAAATGGATCCATGAGACGACAAAAGCATAAGAAATAAAAAGCTATGGAGTAATTGAATAAATTATGCTATACTAGTATCGATTGATATTATGATATTTATTTTTTAGAAAAGGATAAACTATGAGAAAATTAGCATTAAGTGATGAAGTTCTTCTGTCGGTAAGTCAGCCGGCAAGATACATCGGTGGTGAAATCAACATGGTTGTGAAGGATCCGAGTAAAGTCGATGTCCGTTTCGCTATGTGTTTCCCGGATGTTTATGATATTGGTATGTCCCATCTTGGTATTCAGATCCTCTATGATATGTTCAATCGCAGAGAAGATACTTACTGTGAGCGAGTATATTCTCCTTGGACAGACTTAGATAAGATTATGCGTGAAGAGCAGATCCCGCTCTTTGCATTAGAATCCCAGGATCCGGTAAAAGATTTTGATTTCCTTGGTATTACATTACAGTATGAGATGAGCTATACCAACATTTTACAGGTGTTGGATCTTTCTCAGATCCCGCTTCATGCTGCAGATCGTACTTGGGAGCATCCGATCGTAATCGGTGGCGGTCCGTGTTCTTACAATCCGGAACCGATCGCAGAGTTCTTTGATATGTTCTATATTGGTGAAGGTGAAGTTGTTTACGCACAGCTGATCGAAACATATAAGGAGTCCAAAAAACGTGGAGATTCCAGAGAGCAGTTCTTAAAAGCAGCTGCTCAGATCAAAGGTATTTATGTTCCGTCACTTTACGATGTAGAGTATAATGAAGACGGTACATTAAAGAGCTTTAAGCCGAACTGTCCGGAAGCTCCGGAAACCGTAGAAAAAGTTCTGGTTATGGATTTTGCAAACGAAGTATACCCGGAGAAACCGCTTGTTCCGTTTATCAAAGTTACTCAGGACCGTGTAGTTCTCGAAATCATGCGTGGCTGTATCCGTGGCTGCCGTTTCTGTCAGGCAGGCCAGATCTATAAGCCGCTTCGTGAAAAGAACGTAGAGTATCTGAAAGAATTAGCATATAAGATGTTAAAGAGCACAGGACACGAGGAGATTTCCTTAAGCTCCTTAAGTTCCAGTGACTATACTGATATTGAAGAGATGGTTACTTACCTGGTAGATGAGTTCCATGGAAAAGGTGTCAACGTTTCCCTTCCGTCCCTTCGTATCGATGCATTCTCCCTTGATGTTATGAGCAAGGTACAGGATGTAAAGAAGAGCAGCCTTACATTTGCTCCGGAAGGCGGAACACAGAGGATGCGTGATGTAATCAATAAAGGTCTTACAGAAGAAGATATTTTAAATGGTGCAGCTGAGGCATTCCGCGGCGGCTGGAACCGTGTAAAACTGTATTTCATGCTCGGTCAGCCGACAGAGACTGTAGAAGACTGTGAAGGTATTGCACTTCTTTCTGAGAAGATCACAGAAGTATTCTTTGATGAAGTTCCGAAGGAGAAGAGACAGGGCAAGGTTCAGGTTGTTGCAAGTACATCCTTCTTTGTTCCGAAGCCATTTACTCCGTTCCAGTGGGCACAGATGTGCACAAAAGAAGAGTTTCTTGAGAAGGCGCGCATCGTAAACCGCAAGATGAAAGAAATGAAGAACCATAAGTGTCTGAAGTACAACTGGCATGAGGCAGACGTAACCGTTCTTGAGGGCGTTCTGGCTCGTGGTGACCGTAAAGTTGCAGCAGTAATTGAGGATGCTTATAAGAATGGTGCTCTTTATGATTCCTGGTCTGAGTCCTTTAAAAATGATGTCTGGATGCAGGCATTTGAAAACTGCGGTGTTGATATTGACTTCTATACAACACGCGAGAGAAGCT
>JAFYOD010000328.1 GCA_017556515.1 Lachnospiraceae bacterium | reverse complement strand
GACAGGTATGCACGGAAGATATGAAGCGACAAAAGCTCAGTCCGAATGTGATCTTATGATCGCAGTCGGTGTTCGATTCTCCGATCGTGCAACCGGCGACAAACGTGAATACACCAAGAAATGTACGGTAGTACATATTGATATTGACCGTGCAGAGATTGGTAAAAATATCAGCCCTGATGTCAGCATGTGGGGCGATGTGAAAGAAATCCTTTCACAGATCCTTGAAGTGATGCCGAAGTTCGAGCATCCGGAATGGATCGCAGAAGTAGAAGGATACAGACAGGTGTCCAAAACATTGGAGTTCCAGGGATTCAATCCAAGAACCATCATTGAAGAAGTAAATAAGCATTGTGCACCGGAAACAGTGGTTGCAACAGACGTAGGTCAGCACCAGATGTGGACCATGCAGTACTTCAAATTTGAAACACCGCATACACTTTTAAGCTCCGGCGGTCTCGGAACCATGGGTTACGGACTGGGCGCAGCCATCGGCGGATGTTTCGCATGCGGAAAGAAACGTACCGTATTATTTACAGGTGACGGAAGCTTCGGCATGAACCTTAATGAGATGGCGACAGCTGTTAAGCAGAATCTTCCGCTTACGATCATCCTGATCAACAACGATGTTCTCGGAATGGTAAGACAGTGGCAGACCATCTTCTACGACAGCAAGTATTCTCAGACGATCCTTGAGAGAAAGACAGACTATCCGCTTCTTGCAAAAGCCTTTGGCGCAGACGGTTATTGTGCAACAACGATCGAAGAACTGCAGGCAGCGTTAGATGCAGCTGATCAGGCAGAAGGAACAGTTCTGATCGAGTGCCGCATCGGAAGAGACGAAAGAGTTCTCCCGATGATCCCGGCAGGACGTTCCATCAAAGACGTGATCCTAAACTAAAGGAAAGGAGAGGGAATATGGATAAGAAATTTGCAGTCAGCTTGCTTGTAAATAACGTTCCGGGTGTTATGAACCGAATCGGCGGTATTTACTCCAAGAGAAATTACAACATCAGTTCCTTTTCCGGCGGTGAAACGGAAGATCCGAGATATACTCGTATCACAGTGGTTTCTACCGGTGACGAATACATGAAGGATCAGGTGCTCAGACAGCTTGAAAAACTTTATGATGTAAGATCGATCCTGGTTCTCGATGCAGAGACAGCGGTAATCGCACAGCACATGTTCATCAAGATTGATGTAACAGGTACTGAGAGAGGTTCTACAAAGCATCAGGCAGTAGAACTGATCAATGAATATGCAGGAAAGATCATCGATTTCGGTGAGAGTCACGTAACGGTGGAGCTTTCCGGATCAAAAGAGAAAATGGACGAATTTATCAGCAAGGTAAAGAAGTTCGGTATTCTGGAAGTCAGCCGCTCCGGTGACGTTGCGATCGGTCTTGGCCGTGAAACAACCATGAGCGCGTTTGATGATCAGATGTAAAATTTGTAAATATTTTGTGTATATATAAAGGAGATTATTATTATGGCTACTATGTACTATGAGAGAGATTGTAACTTAGCACTTCTGGACGGTAAAAAAATCGCGGTTATCGGTTATGGTTCCCAGGGTCATGCTCACGCATTAAACCTTAGAGATTCCGGTTGCGATGTTATCATCGGTCTTTACGAAGGTTCCAAATCTGCGATCCAGGCGAAAGCAGATGGTTTCGAAGTTCTCAACACAGCTGACGCTGTTAAAGCTGCTGACATCATCATGATCCTTGTAAATGATGAGAAACAGGCTGCTCTTTACAAGAACGACATCAAAGCGAACCTTACAGAAGGCAAGACACTTTGCTTCGCTCATGGTTTCAATATCCACTTCAAACAGATCGTTCCGCCGACAGACGTTAACGTTATCATGATCGCTCCGAAGGGCCCGGGCCACACAGTTCGTTCCCAGTACGTTTCCGGTAAAGGTGTTCCGTGTCTCGTAGCAGTTGCACAGGATGCAAGCGGTAATGCTATGGAAATCGCAAAAGCTTACGCAGCAGGTATCGGCGGCGCAAGAGGCGGCGTTCTTGAGACAACATTCAAAGAGGAGACAGAGACAGACCTCTTCGGTGAGCAGGCAGTTCTTTGCGGCGGCGTTACAGCTCTTATGGAAGCAGGTTTCAATACACTCGTTGAGGCTGGTTATCAGCCGGAGAGCGCTTACTTCGAGTGCGTACACGAGATGAAATTAATCGTAGACCTTATCTTCAACGCAGGTTTTGAAGGCATGCGTTACTCTATCTCCGATACAGCTGAGTACGGTGATTACTGCACAGGTTCCAGAATCATCACAGACGCTGTTAAGGCAGAGATGAAACAGGTATTAAAAGAAATCCAGAACGGTACATTCGCTAAGAACTGGATCCTTGAGAACCAGGTTGGCAGAACATGCTTCAACGCATCCAGAGCAGCTCAGGCTAATACACTTGTAGCTAAAACTGGTGCTGAGTTAAGAGAAAAGATGGGCTGGAAGAAAGCTCAGAACCT
>JAFYOD010000327.1 GCA_017556515.1 Lachnospiraceae bacterium | reverse complement strand
TGTCATTGGAATCGCGCTTGCCAGGTGCGGAAGGTACGACAAAGCATCGGCTCTTGTCAGCGGTAATGATTGCCTTTACCTTTTTAAACTGTTTTGCGCTGGCCAAAGAACTGCCGCCAAATTTTACTACTTTTCTCATAAACTATAGTCTCCTAATTTATTTGATGATCTTCGGTGTCGGGAAATACTCGACTAATACTTTTGCGATCATTTTGTCTTTGGAAATGTAAGGATTTTTCCAGTAACGGGCGTCTGCAGAGTAATTACGATTGTCACCCATCATAAAATAACTGTCTGCCGGTACTTCAAAATGGTAAGTCTCGTTCGGATCCATCTCTTCTGCAAGGTACGGCTCATCTAACGGAGTGTCGGAACCGTTCAGGTACACCTTTCCGTCTGCGATATCAATGATATCACCTTCCACGCCGATGATACGTTTTACGTAGTAGATGGTCTCACTGTCTCTGCCAACTTCTGTTCCGCATCGCGGACAGATTTCTTTTTCTTCACCTTCAAACATAGTTCTGCAGTCTTCATGTCCCCAGCCCCATACGAAGATCGCTACATCTCCGCGCTCCGGTTCGGAAAATTTATAGTGAAGTCTGGAACCGATCACACGGCTGCCTGCCATAATGGTATTTTCCATAGAGCCGGTCGGAACCTCACTGTTGGCGATGATGAATGTGGTCAGAACAAATGCGATCGCTGCTGCAGATGCAAGCACCTGGATCCAGCTGATCAGCTCCTCTTTCCAGGTATTCTTTTTTTCGGTTTTTTTATCAGTCTCAAGGACTTCATTGGTATTGATATCTTTATTTTCCATATTCTTTCTGTAAACCTCATTTGACGTATATGATAGTAGGCAATATAATGAGTTTATGATAATTTGACGAGTTTCGCAAGAACTTTTCGAAAAAGTAAGAAAAAAGTTCATTTTGAGGATAAGAGGATGGAAAATAAAAAGAAATGTGGATGGAAGATACAGTTATTGATCACTGTCTTTCTGCTTGCGGCAGGAGTCGGTCTTCTGTGGGCATCCAGAAAAATCGGAGGATTTGCTGAGTGGTACAGCTGCACCGTTTACCCGGTTCTGGTGAATGTGATCGGCCGATTTTGGGGAATTGTACCGTTTTCAGTCGTTGAGTTTATGCTTTACGGTCTCATTGTATTATTGTTGTTCTGGTTGATCCGTGATTTTCGAAGGCCTTTGGTGTTAATACTGAATTATACAACTACGCTTGCATTGATATTATTTTTATATGCAGCTTGTTGCGGCGTTAATTACTATCGAGTACCATTTTCTTCCTATTATATTGCTCAGATCGCGAAGGAGCAGGCGCTCCCGAGTACGAACCTGAAAGAATTGTGCTTATGGCTGACCGCGGAAGTCAATCGTGCACGGGGCGAGCTGGATCGGGCAGAGGGAAACTATGAGAACATTCAACAAAAAGGTGCGGCAGCCATGAAACGCCTGGCTGAGCAGTATCCTTCACTGGATGGCTATTATCCAAAGCCGAAACCGCTGGCTATTTCCTGGATTTTGTCTGTGCAGCAATGCAGTGGCGTGTATTCTCCGTTTACGATCGAGGCAAACTATAATCGTGATATGACTACATATAATATCCCGCACACCATCTGCCATGAATTGTCTCATTTACGCGGTTTCATGCGAGAGGATGAAGCAAATTTTATTGGGTATCTGGCATGTCTTGGTTCTGAGGATGCAGATTACCGATATAGTGGATATTTGCTTGGATGGATCTATGCCGGAAATGCGCTGGCAAAGGTCGATTATGAGGCATACAATCAATTATATTCTCTACTGGCAGATCCGATCATTGCAGATATTGAAGAAAACTCGGAATTCTGGGATCAGTACGAAGGGGAAGTGGCCGAGGTACAGGAAAGAGTCAATGATGCGTACTTAAAGGCCAATGGACAGGTGCATGGGGTATTGTCCTATGGCAGGGTTGTCGATCTGATGCTGATTGATTTTGCTTGTCACAGAAAGACGAAGATGGTAGAATAGTTCCGATTGGAAACGGAAACGTTTCTGAGTCATTGGGGGGAATGAACAATGGATAAGGTTTTGCGTGAACTGATTGATCTGAAAAGAATAAAACAGTTGGAAAATTCCGAGTGTCAAAATCCGGAAGAGATTTTGGGTGCACATCCGGAAAAGGTAGGTATGATGTATTCCGCGTACCTGCCGGACGCAAAGCAGGTTTCCGTTCGTGTGGATGGACAAGTACACGCGATGGAACGCGTTGATTCTGAAGGTTTTTTTGCAATGGTCTTGATGGACCAGAAGCGAATACTCTCGTATCAATTTCTGGTAGAATATGTCAATGGAGATACGGAAGAAATCGAGGATCCATATTCTCGCCGTTTTGGATCTATATTTTCGGAAGAGGATCTGCGTAAATTTGAAGCCGGTACGTTTTATAAGTCCTATGAGAAAATGGGCGCTCATCCGATGACGATAGACGGTGTTGCAGGTGTTCACTTTGCTGTTTGGGCTCCAAATGCCATGCGTGTCAGTGTGGTGGGAGATTTTAATTTCTGGAACGGAAAACGTCATCAGATGAAGAAGCTGACCCGATCCGGGATTTACGAGCTTTTTATTCCGGGTTTGAAAACAGAAGCGAAGTACAAATTCGAAGTAAAAACCTCAAAGGCAGAGTTGTTGTTAAAGAGCGATCCATATGCGTTCTGTACAGAATTGCGTCCGGCAACTGCTTCAGTTGTGTGGGACGGAAGTCGGTATCAGTGGCATGATCAGGAATGGATGACGAAGCGTAAAGATGTGTGCAAAAAAGAAATGCCGATGTCCATTTACGAGGTCCATCTTGGTTCATGGATGCAGAGAATCTCAGAGAATGGAAGCGGAAACTTTGATTCTTACGAGGAATTAGCGGAGCTGCTTTCTTCCTATGTTAAAGAGATGGGTTTTACACATGTGGAACTGATGCCTGTGATGGAACATCCATTGGATGCATCCTGGGGCTATCAGATAACCGGATATTACGCACCGACCAGTCGATATGGAACTCCGGATGGACTGAAAATGTTTGTGGATCGTATGCATCAGGAAGGGATTGGTGTGATCCTGGACTGGAATCCTTCACATTTTCCAAAAGATGTTCATGGACTGGCGTCCTTTGATGGAACTTGCGTTTACGAACATTTGGATCCGCGACAAGGAGAGAACCCGGAGATGGGAACTTTGGTCTACAATTACGGAAGGCCTCAAGTGTCCAATTTCCTGATCTCGAATGCACTTTACTGGGCCAATGAGTACCATGTGGATGGCATCCGTGCGGCATCTGTAGATTCCATGCTTTATCTGGATTACGGAAGAGCATCCGGTGGCTGGATTGCCAATATGTATGGCGGTCATGAAAATCTGGATGCAGTGGAATTCATCAAACATCTGAATTCGATTTTCCATAGAGAAACACAGGGCGCGATCATGATCGCAGAGGAATCGACAGCATGGCCGAGGATCACAGGCGATCTGAAAGAGGAAGGTCTGGGATTTGATTACAAGTGGAATTCCGGCTGGCAAAATGATTTTCTTCGGTATATGAAATGTGCTTCGCAGGATCGATATCTGTATTACGGAGATTTGGCCCTTGGTATGCTCTACGCATATAGCGAAGATTATATTCAGGGATTTTCCCATGCGGAGGTCGTACATGGAAACGGATCCATGTATGCTAAGATGCCGGGAAATTCTCAGAAAGAGAAATTTGCGCAGCTGCGAGCGGTTTACGGATATTTGTTTGGTCATCCGGGTAAAAAACACCTGTTTATGGGACAGGAGTTTGGCCAGACAACGGAGTGGTCCGAAGCAGTAGAACTCGATTGGGACCTGGCAAAACAAGAGGACCATACGGGACTTCAAACGTTTGTAAAAGCTTTGAATCATCTTTATACATCGCATCCGGCTCTGTATGAGCGCGACTATGAACCGGAAGGATTTGAGTGGATCAACTGTACATCTGACCGGGACAATATCGTTGTGTTTAGCCGTAGTGCAGAAAAGAAAGAAGATACACTGGTCTTTGTATGCAACTTTGGTATCAACTGCTATGAGGCGTTTGGCTTAGGCGTGCCGTTTGCAGGAGAATACAAAGAGATCCTCAATAGTGATGCGGAAGAGTTTGGCGGAACCGCCCAGATCAATGCGAAGCCCATAAAATCTTGTCTAATAGAAAAAGATAACCGTGAGAATTCTATTTCCATTCGTCTGGCACCAATGAGTGTCTGCGTATTTGCAGGAACTCCTGAGATGCAAGAGATGAGCCCTGAAACGAATACAAATGTAGAGTTAAAGGATGAGGAAATCGGAATTCCGGGAATTGTCTTAGGTAAGCTCTCAGAAAAAGTGGGAAAACTTATCAAGAAAAATAAGTAGTATTATTTTGGAGGAAAAACATGTTTGAAAAAATGTTCGAGCAGGCAAGCAGCTGGATCTTTGATACAGGTGTGAGCCTTCTGGCAGCACTGATCATCTTACTGATCGGTCTGAAATTAATTAAGAAAATCCGTACGCTCCTGGATCGTACAATGGAAAAAGCCGGTGTGGAAACAACACTCAGAAGATTCCTGAATGCACTGGTATATGCATTATCCATCGGTATTTTAATCTTTATCGTAGCAGGAGAGATTGGAATTGAAGTAACTTCCTTAGTTGCTCTTGTTGGTTCTGTTGGTTTAGCACTGTCTCTTGCGATGGAGAAATCCCTTGCGAACTTTGCCGGCGGTGTTATGGTACTTCTCTTAAAACCGTTCAAAGCAGGTGACTTCATTTCCACTCCGGACGGCGCCGGTGTTGTTGAGTCTATCGGTCTCGTATATACAACATTAGTGACTGCAGATAATCAGAGAATCAGCATCCCGAACAGCAACATGACAACAAACGTTGTAACAAACGTGACAGGTGCTGAAAAACGTAAAGTGGTTTTAAGCGTAGGCATTGGCTATGCTGCAGATCTTAAAAAAGCAAAAGCAGTTGCAGAGCGCGTATTAGAGAACAACGAATACATCATCAACGAAGACGGTCTTCAGGTCGTTGTAGCAGAACTTGGTGAAAGCAGCGTAAACTTAAGCGTTCGTGGCTGGACAAAGACAGAGAACTATTGGAATGCATACTTCTCCATGCTTGAGGAGATCAAACTTGCCTTTGATGAGGAAGGCATCGAGATTCCGTTCAATTACCTGAACGTAAATGTGATCAAGAACTAATCTTCACATGTCTTTTGGAAATCGTATGGTGAGACCGAAGATAAAGGAGACATAAATATGTACATAAAGAGAATTAAAAAGTTTATATTCGGTGTGGCTGCCGGCTTGCTTGCCATGGCAGGAACCATGGCGGTTTCCTTTCCGACATATGCGGAAGAGGATATGAAAGCGGTTTATTGGATCTACAACAATGGATCCGGCTGGTCTGCAGAGACAAAAGACAACCGCTATGTGCAGGCACCTGCAGATTCTTACGCCACAGCCATCTGGGCCAGCCTGGAAAATCAACCGGCCGGGATGACAGGAACCATTGAATATCAGGTAAATCTGAGCGGGTTTGGCTGGATGCGTTGGAGTGAGCATGCAACAGAAGCCGGAAATTCTTCAGGAAACCGACCGCTGGAAGCAGTAAAGATGCGTCTGACGGGTCAGGTTGGGGAACAGTACGATGTGTATTATTCCGTTCTTCAGAATGGAGATTGGACCGAGCTGGTTATGAACGGTGAAAAAGCCGGAGTGGAAGGACAGGGCCTCCGAGTGGACGGTCTGAGAGTTGCACTTCGGAAAAAAGGAACCGGATTACCGGAGGAGCCGGTCACAGTTCTCGGAAATGTTGATCCAACAAGACCAATGGTAGCTCTGACCTATGACGATGGTCCTTCTGCTGTAACATCCAGGATCCTGGACAGTCTGGAGGCTCACGGAGCAAGAGCGACTTTTTACATGGTAGGAAATCGTATGGGCAGCTATCAGAGTACGATTCAAAGAATGCAGGCGTTAGGCTGTGAACTTGGTAGTCATACTTGGAACCATTCGTATCTGACACAGCTTTCCGCAGATGGAATTCGCGGAAACTTGAACCAATTTGATACGACATTGCAGACGATCACAGGTGTTCGTAGTGTGACCATGCGTCCGCCGGGCGGTTTTATCAATAGTTCCGTACAGTCAACTCTGGCGTCTTATGGACAGCCGGCAATTATGTGGTCTATCGATACACTTGACTGGAAAACAAGAAATGCCCAGTCAACCATCAACACCGTGCTGAGTAAAGTGCAGGATGGAGACATCATCCTCATGCACGACCTTTACGGTGCGACTGCAGATGCATCCGCTGTGCTGATTCCTGAACTGATCAACCGTGGTTACCAGCTGGTAACTATCAGCGAACTGGCAGCTTACAGAGGCGGAATGCAGCCGGGACAGGTGTATTATTCCTTTAGACCGTAAAATGTGGATTTAATTGAGTTAACTTGGTAACAAAGAGTCCCAGGATGGCAAGAGATTTCTCGATGGAAATTCTTGCTTGTCCTGGGATTTTTGATTTTTACAGTTAATGGATATTAGATAATCCAATGCATAGAAGGATTTGGTATGAGCTTTTTGGACACTCTTATGATTTATAGACCGCAAAATCAAACTATCATGTGATATCCTTATGCATAATTGGTTCTTCTGTCCAGTTTCCCATGTTTTTTGCCTCTGCTTTATTTGATTTTATTAAAGAATTTGGGCTACCTATCCAATCAAGCTACTCATTTCCAAAAATCATTGGGACAGATACCTTACATTTTTACTTTAATGTCCCAATATTGAAGTTTTATAAATCAAACAAGGAGCATCTCAAACGAGATGCTCCTTTCACGTATTCCATATTCAATTTTCAACTTTTTCTTACAGGCCTGTCCAACCAATAGACTGTAAGATTGTAAGGGATGCACAGGAGAGAACGATCTGGCAGCCAAGGAGCGGTAAGAACCACTTCGCATATTTAGCCCAGTCTGTCTTAGCAAGTGCAAGGGAACCCATCAGAGTACCTGCTGTCGGGTAGATACAGTTGGAGAAACCGTCACCAAACTGGAATGCCTGTACAGCAACCTGACGTGTGATACCTGCAAGGTCTGCCATCGGAACCATGATCGGCATAACTGCTGCAGCCTGACCGGAACCGGACGGGATCAGGAAGTTGATTAACAGGTTTGCAAAGAACATGAAGTTTGCACCGAGAACGGAACCCATGCTCTGCATCGGGATAGATAACCAGTGAACGATTGTGTTCAGGATCTGACCGTTTGTAAGAACGATACCAACGCCGTTAGCGAAACCAACGATGAACGCTGCGTTTGTCATCTTCGCACAACCAGCGATGAAGACTTTAGTTGTACCGTTGATGCCCATGCCATTGATGAGACCAGCTGCTACTGCAAGAATGAAGAATGTAGCTGCCATCTGATCATAGGACCAGCCGAACTTAATGGAACCAACACAGATTGCTGCGATCGCGCCAACAAGACCGAGTAAGCTTAATGTGTGCTGCCAAGTCATCTGACCTGTAGCCATCTCTTCAGCTTTGCCGCCGCCCATGTATTCATGAACAGAGAGGCCTTCCTCATAGTTTAAGCTCTTCTTCGGATTTGCTTTGATAGTCTTCATGTATTTGATTGTGAAGAAGTAGCAGATCGCGAAGTTGATAACGTTTAAGATAACACGTACACTGAAACCGGAGAAGATCGGAAGTTCAGCGATCGGCTGTGCTGTACCGATGGTGGAAGCGTTTGCCCAACCTACGTTGAAGCCGGAGTAAGCGCCCATGTAAACAAGCAGGAATCCTGCGAATGCGTCGTAACCAAGGTTTCTCATTAAGATTACACCGATCGGAACAAGTGCAACTACCGGGTTAGCGAAAACGCCTGCTGCACCACCGATGGACATGAATGCCATGAGGATGAAAACGAGAAGGTTCACGTTCATGTTTTTGTTGGAAGCGAGCTTTCCGAATGCCGCGCTGATCGCGCCGGATTTCTCAAGAATCTCAACTGCGCCGCCGCAGAACATAACCATAACCATTAATTTTGCTGCTTTATAGAAGCCGCCGGTTACTGCCATGATAGCAGCCCACGGGCCTACCGGTGTACTTTCGATCACGTGGTATGTACCAGCGATAACGCGGTTTGTGTTGCCGACTTTCTCTGTATCATATGCACCTGCCGGGATGATCCAGGTGAGAACTGCACAGAAGAGTAAGAGCATAAATAATAATGCACAGGTGGTTGGAATTTCGAATTTTTTCTTGTTGTTACCCATAAAAATTCTCCTTTTGTTTCTTTTGTTACTTTTTATCGTGAATCCGGACAGTTATCTTCTCCGTCCCCTGTCTGGATCAACAATCTTTTGGAAATAATTGCTTTAACACTATTTGAGGAAGTTTCTTGCATACTGTACGATCACGCCTGCGCCTGCTTCGATACAGCTGTCGTCAAATGTGTTTTTAGAGTTGTGAATACCATGTCTTGTATTCGGATCGATGTCATTTCCTGTACCAAGTCGGAACTGTGCGCCCGGAGCGAATCGCGGGAACAGACAGGAGAAATCTTCGGAACCGAGAGACGGGTTCTTCACATCGATGATGTGGTCAGCGCCGATGGTTTCATTGGCAGCTGTTCTCAGTCTTTCGATCACATCGTCATCATTTACCAGCGGCGGCATACCCTCTTCCCACCAGATCTCAGCAGAACCTCTGAGAGCTTCCGCACCACATTTAGTGATACGCTCAATAGCTGTCATCATCTTTTCGCGGCTTGCAAAATCAAGGCTTCTTAATGTGCCGCTCATCTCAACAAAATCAGGGATGATATTCGGAGCTTTACCTGCGTGGATCGCACCGATTGTCATAACTGCCGGATATACCGGATGATTTTCACGAGAGATCACAGTCTGTAACTGAGTGATGATGTAAGCACTGATCGCGATCGGGTCAATACAGTTTTCCGGATGTGCACCATGACCGCCTTTTCCGCTTACTTTAATATGGAAGAAGTCGTTGGAAGCATTTGCCGGGCCGCGTTTTAAACCGATGGAACCTGCCGGATATTCCGGAGATACATGAAGGCCGATGAAACTGTCCGGTTTGGATACTTCGTAGAATTTCTTTTCAATAAACTGTTTTGCTCCCATACCTTTTTCTTCTGCCGGCTGGAAGAGGAAAAGAACATTTCCGCAAAGCTCATCTTTTACCTGAACGAGAGCTTTCGCTGCGGAAAGAAGGACAGCAGTGTGAATATCATGACCACAGGAGTGGCAAACATTTTCAACGGTAGATCTATAAGGAATATCAGCCAGCTCCGCCATCGGAAGAGCATCGATATCTTCACGGATCGCAACGGTCTTTCCAGGCTTTCCGCCGCGGAGGAGACCTAACACACCGGTGTTCATTCCGATGTCGACGACCTCAACACCATATTCGATCAGTTTTTCCTTGATCAATTCCGTTGTTTTGAATTCTTCGTTGCTCAGCTCCGGATACTGATGAAGATGTCTGCGGATCGCGATCATCTCATCTGCGTGCTGATGAACCAGTTTCATAGTTTCCATAATACTTAAACTCCTTTCACTCGAAAAACAAATAAACCACAAAGAGTGGAAGAATTTGAGATAATTATATGTAAAATATATAAAAATCTGACAAAACATACTTTATCATATATTGCGATAAAATGCAACCACTTTACAAAATTAAAGTTGTATCAAAAAAACATAATAAATGAAAAAAGTCAAAGTAATGTGAAAAGTATTGCAATTTCCGACAAAAAAATCTATAATTAAATATCATTAAAATGGCCCAAAATCCATTCTGAAGAGGGTGAATCATATGGAAAATAACAAGTTGAAAAAAGTTGAACGAGTTTTAGACACTCCGGCTGACTTTACCAGCCCGGAAGATCTTTATGAAGAACTGATCAGGAAAATCAAAGCTTACCATCCGTCCGATGATCTCAGTCTGGTGGAGCGTGCATATCACATTGCCCGCGATGCCCACAAAGATCAGAAGAGAAAGTCAGGCGAGCCGTATATCATTCATCCGCTCTGCGTAGCGATCATTCTGGCAGAGCTTGAGTTGGATAAGGAGTCCATTATCTCCGGTATTCTTCACGATGTGGTGGAGGATACGGTCATGACAGAAGAAGAACTGGCAGAAGTATTCGGCAAAGAGGTAGCTCTTCTGGTTGACGGTGTTACCAAGTTGACTCAGTTAAACTGGTCTGCAGATAAGGTTGAGATGCAGGCGGAAAACCTGCGTAAGATGTTCCTTGCCATGGCAAAGGATATCCGTGTTATCCTGATCAAACTTTCTGACCGTCTTCACAACATGCGTACCATGCAGTATATGAAGCCGGAGAAGCAGAAGGATAAATCCAGAGAGACCATCGAGATTTATGCACCGCTTGCAGACCGTCTCGGTATTTCCAGGATCAAGATCGAACTGGATGACTTGTCACTTCGTTATCTTGAACCGGAAGTATTTAAAGATTTGGAAGAGAAGATCGCTCTTACCAGTGAAGCTCGTCAGGATTATATTAATAGTATCATTGGTGAGATCCAGAATCACATGTCCAAGTCTGACATTCAGTGCGAAGTCAGCGGCCGTGTGAAGCATTTCTTCAGTATATATAAGAAGATGGTGAAACAGAGCAAGACTCTGGACCAGATTTATGATATCTTCGCAGTCCGCATTATCGTGGACAGCGTGAAAGATTGTTACGCAGCTCTTGGCTTGATCCATGAGATGTATACTCCGATCCCTGGTCGATTCAAAGACTATATCGCGATGCCAAAACCGAACATGTACCAGTCTCTTCATACAACTCTGATCGGTAAGAATGGCCAGCCGTTCGAGATCCAGATCCGTACGTATGACATGCACCGTACTGCTGAGTATGGTATCGCAGCCCATTGGAAGTATAAAGAGAGCGGCAGCGGAGAAGCAGCAGCCGGTGCTGAGGCGAAGAAGCTCAGCTGGCTGAGAGAGATCTTGGAGTGGCAGCAGGACAACAGTGACAACAAAGAGTTCATGGGCATGGTAAAAAATGACCTGGATATGTTTGGCGACAGTGTATACTGCTTTACACCGACAGGTGATGTAAAAGCCCTTCCGGGCGGTTCTACACCGATCGACTTTGCTTATGCGATCCATTCTGCAGTCGGCAACAAGATGGTTGGCGCCCGTGTTAATGGAAAACTGGTAAATATCGATTACGTGCTCCAGAATGGTGACCGTATCGAGATCATGACTTCCCAGAACTCCAAGGGTCCGAGCCGTGACTGGTTAAAGATCGTAAAGAGCAGCCAGGCAAAGAACAAGATCAACGCCTGGTTCAAACAGGAATATAAAGCAGAAAACATTCAGCGTGGTAAGGAAATGCTGGATCGTTACTGTAAAGCAAAGAGCATTGACTTTGCAGCTATCAATAAACCGGAGTATGTAGAAAAAGTTCTAAAGCGTTTTGCGTACCAGGAATGGGATGCTCTCTTAGCATCCATCGGACATGGAGCCATCAAAGAGGGCCAGATCATCAACAAGATGCTGGAGGCTCACGAGAAGAAGATGCAGCGTGAGATGACCGATGCAACACTTCTTGAGACATTGAACGATCCGAACCGTGCAGTGCAGGCTCCGGCTCAGGCGAAGTCTCAGAGCGGTATCGTTGTAAAAGGTATTCACGATCTGGCAGTTCGTTTCTCCAGATGCTGCAGTCCGGTTCCGGGCGATGAGATCGTCGGCTACGTAACCAGAGGCCGCGGTATTACCATTCACCGTACAGACTGTGTCAATGTGATGAACCTTCCGGAGATGGAGAGAAGCCGTCTGATCGATGCAGAGTGGCAGGAAGATATTGCAAACCAGAAAGATGCGATCTATTCTGCAGAATTTTCTATTTTTGCAACCAACCGTACCGGTATTCTGATGGAAGTGACCAGAGTGTTTACTGAGCGTCAGATTGATATCAAGAGTGTCAATGCAAGGATCAACAAGCAGGGTGATCGAACAACGATCGTTGTAAGCTTCGATACCCACGGTGTGGATGAGCTGAACTATTTGATGTCAAAACTTCGTCAGGTAGAAGGTGTTCTGAATATTGAAAGAACGACAGGTTAATAGATAAGTTGAAAAACGAGCCTGCCTGCCAGTAAGGTCGGGCGGGCTCGTTTATGCTGAGCTGGATGGCGCAGGAAAGGAATATGCGATGAGCAAGATTCGAGTAAAACAGTTGGTTGTCGGTATGGTAGAGACCAACTGCTATATTATTTATAATGAGGAAACAAAAGCGGCTGTGATCGTTGATCCGGGTGACAATCAGAAGGAGATCAGTAAAAAATGTGCAGAGTTCGGTGTAAAACCGGAGGCAGTTCTGCTGACACACGGCCACTTTGATCATATGATGGCGGCTGAGCCGCTGAGAGAAGAGTGGGGGCTGAAGATCTACTCTTCTGTAAAAGAAGTGGAAGTATTGAAAGACGGCAATAAAAACCTGATGACAAAATGGTACAGAAAGCCGTATTCCCTGACTCCGGATGTGACTCTGGTAGACGGTGAAGAGTTTGAGATGATCGGCTTTAACTGGAAGGTGCTTGTGACTCCGGGTCACACATGTGGATCCTGCTGTTACTATATTGCAGAGGAAGAGGTGCTGTTCTCCGGAGATACGCTGTTCCAGATGTCTTACGGACGAATCGATTTTCCAACCGGCAGCGGTCAGGATATGCTGGCATCCATTAAGAGACTTTTGACAACACTTCCGGAAGAGACGATGGTATATCCGGGCCATATGGGACCGACCACCATCGCTCATGAAAAGAAATACAACCCGCTTGCGAGGTATTAAATCATGATTGGAATTTTACTGAATGATAATTCATATGAGCAGGACATCCGTGAACTTTTAATGGCATTTTTTCCGGGTGAGACATTTGCTCATGAGAAACAGGATGACGTAACATTTTATATAGAAGGAACTTACGCGGAAGGGACATTTACCCTCAAGGTGATCGATAACGATGAGATCCTGGCCGAGACTACATTCCCGCTGGATTACAAAAATCGTCTGGAAGCAAAGACAACGATCAAAAAAGAGCTTTACAAACTTTGTTCTGAGCGTACCGGTCATGAACTTCCGTGGGGAACTCTGACTGGCATCCGTCCGACTAAGATTGCTCTGACCAGACTGGATGAAGGCTGGAAGGAAGATAATATCAAAGATTTCATGCGTGAGACTTATCTCACAAGTGAAGAGAAGATCGACCTAAGCGTGGAAATCGCTGCGCGCGAGAAGGAATTATTATCCCAGCTGGACTATGAAAATGGTTACAGCTTATACGTGGGAATCCCGTTCTGCCCGACTACATGTGCATACTGTTCCTTCACTTCCTATCCGATCGGACTTTGGAAGGGAAAAGTACATTTATATTTAGAAGCATTATTTAAAGAGCTGGATTATGTGGCTCAGAAGATGAAGGGCCGTACTCTGGATACTGTTTACTTTGGAGGCGGTACTCCGACTTCCTTAAGTGCAGAAGAGCTGGATCAGCTTCTCACAAAGATCGAGACAACTTTCGATCTTTCCACAGTGAAGGAATATACTGTAGAGGCAGGCCGTCCGGACAGCATCACAGAAGATAAACTTCGCACACTGCGTGCCCATGGAATTACCAGAATTTCCATCAACCCGCAGACTATGAAGCAGGAAACATTAAACCTGATTGGACGTTTCCATACAGTAGAGCATGTAAAAGAGCAGTTCAGACTGGCTAGAGAGCTTGGTTTTGACAACATTAACATGGACCTGATCATCGGACTTCCGGAGGAGGATCTGGATGACGTGCGCCAGACCATGGAAGAGATCAAGGCTCTTGCTCCGGACAGCGTAACCGTACACTCTCTTGCGATCAAACGTGCAGCGAAGCTGAACATGTTCAAAGAAAAGTATGCGGATCTGAAAATCGAAAATACCCAGGAAATGATCGATGTGACAGCAGAATATTCCCGTGAGATGGGCTTAGTACCGTACTATCTTTACCGTCAGAAAAATATGGCAGGCAACTTTGAAAATGTTGGTTATGCGACTCCGGGCAAAGAATGTATCTACAACATTCTTATTATGGAAGAGAAGCAGACCATCGTGGCTTGCGGTGCAGGAACGACTACAAAGGTAACTTTCCCGAAGGAAAATCGCCTGGAACGTGTGGAAAATGTAAAAGATGTGGCCCTGTACATCGAGAGAATCGATGAAATGATCGAGAGAAAAGAAAAAATGCTTGAAAAACTTGTGTGAGTATACTAAGGTAATATACAGCGAAAATTTATGAAATAGAGGTCTAATCAAATGGCATTAAAGAAAAAGCCGGTTACCGGCATGAAAGATATTCTGCCTGCAGAAATGCAGATCCGTGACTACGTTCTTGGTCAGATCAAGGAGACATACAGAAACTTTGGTTACTCCGCGATCGAGACTCCGTGCGTAGAGCACATTGAGAACCTCCTGAGCAAACAGGGTGGCGACAACGAAAAGCTGATCTTCAAAGTGTTAAAGCGCGGAGAGAAATTAAATCTTGAGACAGCCGAGACAGAGAACGACGTAACAGACAGTGGTCTTCGTTACGATCTGACACTTCCGCTTGCAAGATACTACTCCAACAACAACGCAAATCTGTCCGCACCGTTCAAGGCACTTCAGGTAGGAAGCGTATGGCGTGCAGACCGTCCGCAGAAGGGACGTTTCAGACAGTTCGTTCAGTGTGATATCGATATCCTTGGTGATGCTACAAACCAGGCAGAGATCGAGCTGATCCTTGCAACAACAACAGCTCTTTCTAAGATCTGCCCGGACAACAAGTTCGAGGTTCGTGTCAACGACAGAAAGATCCTTCGTGCGATGGCAGTTTACAGCGGATTCCCGGAGGATGACATCGAGAAAGTATTCATCACAGTTGATAAGATGGACAAGATCGGTGTAGAAGGCGTTAAGAAAGAATTAATGGAAAACGGCTACTCCGAGGAGACAGCTGACAAATACTTAGACTTGATGGGCCAGGTTGTGAATGATGCAAGCGGTGTACGCAAGATGGGCGAGATCCTTGAGGGCGTTCTTGAGGCCGGTGCAGCAGAGAACCTTGCAGAGATCCTGGATACAGTATCTGCAGTTTCCACAGGTGATTTCCAGTTAAGCTTTGACCCGACTCTCGTTCGTGGTATGGGCTACTACACAGGTACTATTTTCGAAGTTTCCATGGAAGGCTTCGGCGGTTCCGTAGCAGGCGGCGGCCGTTATGACAAGATGATTGGCAAATTCACAGGCATGGATACTCCGGCTTGTGGTTTCTCCATCGGTTTCGAGAGAATTGTAACGATCCTTATGGATAATGGTTTCACAGTTCCGATGGAAAATGCAAAAGAAGCATGGCTCTTCGAGAAGGGCATGGATATGGAAAGACTTTCTTCTATTATGAAAGAGGCAATGGAAGAGAGAAAGAACGGAAAGATCATTCTTCTTGCACAGATGAACAAGAACAAAAAGTTCCAGAAAGATCAGCTGGGCAAAGAAGGTTATACAGAGTTCAAAGAATTCTACAAAGAATCTCTTAGACAGTAATTGGAAGATAAAGGAGAAATACGATGGCAGAATCAATGAAAGGCTTAAAGCGTTCCTGTCGCTGTGCAGAAGTGACTGAGGCTCATATTGGCCAGGAACTGACATTAATGGGCTGGGTTCAGAAGAGCAGAAATAAAGGTGGTATCATCTTCACAGATCTTCGTGACCGTTCCGGTCTGATCCAGATCATTTTCGAGGAGAGCGATTGCGGAAGCGAAGATTTCGCAAAAGCTGAGAAATTAAGAAGTGAATTCTCTATCGCAGTTACAGGTGTGATCGAGAAACGTTCCGGTGCTGCAAATACAAACTTAAAGACAGGTACAATCGAGGTACGTGCAAAATCCTTACGTATCCTTTCCGAGTCCGAAGTTCCGCCGTTCCCGATCGAGGAGAACTCCAAGACAAAAGAAGAACTTCGCTTAAAATACCGTTACCTGGATCTCCGTCGTCCGGACCTCCAGAAGAACTTTGTTGTAAGAAGCCGCGTAGCTACTATGGTACGTCAGTTCCTTGCAGATGAAGGTTTCTTAGAGATCGAAACACCGACATTAATCAAGAGTACACCGGAAGGTGCAAGAGACTACCTTGTACCGAGCCGTGTTCATCCGGGCAACTTCTATGCACTGCCGCAGTCTCCGCAGACATTAAAGCAGCTCCTTATGTGCTCCGGTTTTGACCGTTACTTCCAGATCGCAAGATGTTACCGTGACGAGGACCTTCGTGCTGACCGTCAGCCGGAGTTCACACAGATCGACATGGAGCTTTCTTACGTGGATGTAGAGGACGTATTAGAAGTTAACGAGAGAATGCTTCAGAAGATCTTCAAAGAGATCAATGGCATTGACATCGAGCTTCCGATCCAGAGAATGACATACCGCGAGGCTATGGACCGTTACGGTTCCGATAAGCCGGATACACGTTTCGGTATGGAATTACAGAACATTTCTGACGTTGTAAAAGACTGCGAATTCGTAGTATTCAAGGGTGCTCTTGAAAACGGCGGTTCCGTTCGCGGTATTAACGCAGAAGGCCAGGGTGCAATGCCGAGAAAGAAAATCGACGCACTCGTTGAGTATGCAAAAGGATTCGGCGCAAAAGGTCTTGCTTACCTTGCAATCGGCGAAGACGGCACATACAAATGTTCCTTCAGCAAATTCATGAAACAGGAAGAGTTAGACGCAATCGTGGCTGCTATGAATGGTAAGCCGGGCGATCTCCTTCTCTTCGCTGCAGATAAGAATAAAGTCGTATTTGACGTACTTGGAAACCTTCGTCTTGAACTTGCAAGACAGCAGGAACTTCTCAAGAAGGATGTATTCAAATTCCTTTGGGTAACAGAATTCCCGCTCTTCGAGTATGATGAGGAAGAGAACCGTTACGTAGCTGTTCACCACCCATTCACATCCCCGATGGACGAGGATTTACATCTCCTTGATTCCGATCCGGGCGCAGTTCGTGCGAAAGCATACGATATCGTACTCAACGGTACAGAGATCGGTGGTGGTTCCGTTCGTATCCACCAGGCTGACATCCAGGCGAAGATGTTCGAGAAACTTGGTTTCACAGAAGAGAGCGCAAACGCTCAGTTCGGTTTCCTTCTCGATGCATTCAAGTACGGTGTTCCGCCGCACGCAGGACTTGCATACGGTCTTGACCGCGTGATCATGTTAATGGTAGGCGCAGACAGCATCCGTGACGTAATCGCATTCCCGAAGGTGAAAGATGCATCCTGTCTGATGATGGAAGCTCCGAACGTGGTAGATCCGAAGCAGCTTGATGAACTTGGCATCGGCATTGTGGCGAAAGAGGAAGAATAATTGAATTTTTAGATCCCGGGGCGGGTAACGCTCCGGGATTTTTGTGGTTTTGTGGGCAAATGTGAAACTTTCGTGAACATGTGGAATTTCAGGCATCAGTTTGTTATGATAGATTCATAATACAGATCAGCGAGGTG